>NZ_JANURX010000001.1:0-238124 GCF_030250085.1 Campylobacter felis | reverse complement strand
TAACTGCCTTTGTAAAAGGCGTCTTTCCTTTTTTAGCACCAGCAATAGCCCCTATAAACGCGCCTCCTATTTCGTGCCTACTATCAAAAACGCTCTGCCAAAAATTATCAAAAAAGCCCGTATTGACAAGATATTTTTGCTCTTTGCCATTTTCATTTTTGATAAAATACAAATGCCCCTCTTTATCCAGCCCTACATCATCAAAGCCTTGAAGTTCTGCTATTTTATAAGCATCTTTAAGCATATTTTGCTTAAATGCTAAAGCCTCTTTTTCATCAGCAAAAATAGCATTTCTAAACAAATCCCCCTCATCAAATTGCCTTAAAGTATTCATCGCCTTAATAATCTCATCATTAATTATGGCTTCGCTTTTTCTTTTTTCTTTAAATTCTTTGATATTTTCATTTCTATCATTAAAAAGCGTGTTGAAAAAACCCAAATCCTCCTCTATTAATTCCATTTCCTCCTTGCTAAATTTCCCCTCTTTAGCCTCAAGTTTTAACATAGCCTTTTCACGCTCAATATTTTTTTTGTAAGAACTTTTATGCCTATTAAAAAGTGCCATTTTTTGCGCCATATTTAGCGCTTCATCGCCTTTTTTTAGCTTTTCTTTTGCCTCATTTAAAAAAGCCTTGTCAAATTTGTCTCTTTGCTCCTTTGTTTTTAAATCAAGCCCAAGTTTATTAAGCCCCTTTATAGCATATTTATCAAGCTCAATCGGCACAAAATAATCGATGAAATCCTCCGCCATATTTTTGAAAAACCGACCCTCTTCAAGCTCTTTAGAAAAGGCGTTTTTTTCCACTTCAAATTCTTTTTTTTCCGCTTCTCTTTTTGCTAGTAAATCCGCTCTTTTTTGCCTTTCAATCTCTCTTTTTTCTGCCTCACTTAACTGACCCTTATCGCCGCTTTTTATGCTTTGCCAAATAGCGTCAAAATCCTTATGCTTTTTTTCCAAATTTGCAAAATCATAACCTAGATTTTGTCTTTCATTATTGTCTTTTAAAAAATTATAAATTTCTTGCTCATTGTATCCAGCCTCTAAAGCCTTATCAAAATCAAAAGTCATAAAGTATCCTTAGTAAGTTTTTTACATTTTTACATTTTTGCATTTTTTTTTAAAAGGGTTAAGAAGTGAAAGAATGAAATTAAAGATAATTTTGCTAAATTTTTAACAAATAGAGTGCTAAATGGGTCCTAGAATACCCTTTAGCTTATATCCCCTCTAAATCAATTTTAGCCGGGATTACATTAAGCGTTATGCTATCTTTGATTTCTTCGCCTTTTTCGTTCGTGCAAATATATTCTACAACCTTGCGCCCTAATTCCTCTCCTTTAAAAAGATAAGTATCCCCCTCAATCCTACGCCCATCGATTAAGAAATATCCACTACTATTATAAAGCGTTACACCTCTTAAAATCACACCCTCATTTTCACAAATCTCAAGCTTAGGTGCGATTATTGCCACTTGCCTTAAGCTTTCATTTATAAATTTGAGATTATCCATTCCTTGCGTTATTGAATTTAGTATAGGCTTAAATTGATTAACCATATCATTTCTATTGCCTCTATTATCACTATCTTTTCCTATGGCATAAATTGCCGTTTTTATTTCCTCAAACATCTCTCCCCAATTCGGAATTTTATTTGTATTTTGTGCGTTCATTACGCTATTAAATAAACCCACTAAGGCATTGCATTTATTAATATTTGCATTATCCCATACGCTTTTTATCATAGCTTGTGCTTGCACTAGACTTTTGACTAATTCAGCATTTGCGCTCTCATACTTATTTCTAGCCTCTAAGGCACGAAGTTCAAATTCTTGCCTTGCTCTTTCCTCATTTAAGCTCATTTCTCTGTTTCTTAGCTCCACTTCCTCTAGTTTTAAGCTAAGATTTAAGGCTATTTCAGCCTTTTTTTCATTACTTAAACTTTTATCCTTTAAAGCCTCATGTGCTAAGATAAAATTGTTTATAAACCCCACAGCATTCACAACCAACCTCCTTTTTTATTTCATCCGCTCAAAGTTTTACATTTTTAAGCCTTTTAAAAAAGGGTTAAAAAAAAGAAATATATAAAATTTTATGTATAATTTTACGCAGTATTTTTAACCCTTTTAAAAAAAAGGTATTTTTGCCACACTTTTTAAAAATATTTAAGGAGATGAAATGTTATCTTTACTATCAAATCCAGCCTTAATGGGAGTCGGCACAGCTTTAAGTGGGATAGGCTCAGTCTTTTCAGCCCTTGATAATGCTTTTGGCACGGGGCGTCAAAATGTCAAAATCGCTAAGGAGGGCTTAAACCTAGCAAAAGCACAATTTGCAGAAGAAAATAAGCGTTATAATGAAAATAAAGAAAATATTCAAAGCAATTTAGATATGATAGGCTCAGTCTTTAGTGATAATGATAGCGTATGGGATAGAAGATAATCTATCTCTTAAGCTAAATCCCTAAGCCTTGAGCCTAGCTCTATGATTAAGCCTACATTTGCCTTAGCCTTAGCCTTGCTTAATTCCTTGTTTAAAAGCTCTTTTTTGTAAGCCCTAAAGCACTCTTTAAGCTCCTCATCGTTTAAAATCTTAAGTCTTTCATCGCAACTAAGTTTCATCAATTCCCTACTTAGCACACCATTTTCAAAATACGCCTTTAAAGAAGGTCCAAATTCCTTAAAATCCTCGCTTTTAAAATAATTTTGCGCTAAAATTAAAGCCTTTTCGTTAATGATGATGTTTTTCACCAAAACGCTCAAAAGCGTGAAATTTCCCTCATATTCAAGCTTTTCATTTTGCAAAAAAGCCTTTTTTTCACAGTTAAAAAACTCAGCCGCCTTGCTTATCAAACTATCTTTTAAGAAAAAATTCGCTTGATTGTTAATCAGCTCTTTTATTTGCTTAAAAAAAGTATGAATTTTCTCTTTATCCTCGTTCGCTCTTTTTAAATTTAGCCTTATATAATACTCAAAGCCGTCGTAATCTTTAAAGCACCCCTCCACACTTTCAAGCCCAAGTCTTAAAAAGTCCCCAAAGTCCTTGACCTTTTTGCTAATAACCCTCACGCTTACATTAAAAAAGCCATTTTTAAAAAATAATTCAAGCGTTCTTAAATTTGCATTTTCCCCAGCGTTATCTTTATCAAAGCTCAAAATATACTTAAGCTCACTTGACATTTTATGTAAAATGCTAAGTTGTGAAAGACTAAAGGCAGTCCCGCAGCTTGCCACTACATTTTCAAAGCCAAATTTTCTCAAAGCCAAAACATCAAAATAACCCTCGCACAAAATAACCTCTTTTTGTTTTGCAATACTACTTTTCGCATTTGAAAGATTGAAAAGCGTGAAAGATTTTTTATATAAATAGCTTTCCTTGCTATTAATATATTTAGCTGGATTACTTACGCCCTTTCTAATCCGCCCACTAAAGGCTATAATTTTATGCGTTTCATTACGAATAGGCAAGGTAATTCTCTTATCAAAATAAGAATAAAATCCTCGCTTTTTATCCTCATTAATTACACCCAAATTAATCGCCATTTCAAGCATATTTTTCGCTCTTAAATACAAAATTAGCTTTTCTATTTCATAGTATCCAAATTCAAATTTCTTTATATCCTCTTCGCTTAATCCCCTTTCTTTAAGCTCATTAATTACGCTTTCATTTTCAGCCAAATTGCTCTTTAAATGCTCGTTTATCGCTTCCATAGTCTCGTATAAAAAAGATTTGCTAAAGCCTTTTTTATTTTCCTCATAATTTACGCTAATATTGCATATCTTCGCAACTTCCTCTACAGCCTCGCTAAACTCACAATGATTAATTTTTTGTATAAATTTAATGCTATCACCCCCCTCGTTACAACCAAAGCAAAAATATAAATTTTTATTTGTATTTACCATAAAAGAGGGCGTTCTCTCACTATGAAAAGGACAGCATCCCTTATATAAACTTCCACTTTTTTGCAAAGGCATATAAGCCTCCACAACGCTTAAAATATCCGCTCTTGCTTTTATTTCCTCTAAATTCGCTATCAAAATATTTCCTCCCTTACTTTATTAAAGTCTATCACCTCGCGCGGTTTTTCCTCTAGGTTATAAAATATCCTTTTTTCGGGCTTATAACCTATGATATTTTTAAAATGCTTACCCGTTTGCTTGTTTTTCTTCAAACTTATGCTTCGCCTAAACTCGTCAAATTCATTATAAGCTTGTGCCGCGTCATTTTTATCGGGCTTTATTTTTTCAAGCCTTAGAATAATACTTGCCTCGTGTTCGCCCTTTTTACTTCCGCTTGGACTCTCTGGATCACTCTTGCTTGTTTGTATGATAAGCATTACAAAGATTTCTAAGCTATGGCAAAGTTTAGCTAGAGTAGAGAATTTTAAGCTTTCTGTTTGCTCTATGTTTGTAGTTTTATGATGCGAACCTACTTCTAGCCTCATTTGGCTATCGATTAAGAAAAATCTAACACCCTTTTTATAAAGCCTTTTGATATTAGTCGCCACTTCGCTTATTTCATACCCATCATTAACAATAAAAAAATTATCAAAAGGGATTTTTTTATTTTGCTTTCTTATACTTTCTAAATAGCTATTGACTGTAAATTCAAAGCTAAAAAACGCGACCTTATTGCGTATGGCTAAATGCTCAAGCATTTGCAAACAAAGCGTAGTTTTTCCACTTTCCGCATCGCCGCTTATTAGCATAAGTTGTGCTAATTCAAACCCCCCCTCAAAAGCATTGTCTATAAAATCTATGCTTGTGCTATGCTTCATCATCGAAGGCTTATTTTCATGGTATTTAAACCACTCATCAAGCGTTCTTAAATCCTCGATATTTGCCTCGTCCATTTCCTTGCTAAGTATGCTTAAATCCAAAAGCTCATTATTGACACTTGCATTTTGTAAAGCTTGAGCTATTTCGCCTTGCTTTTTGATTTTGTAATTATGCGCTAAAAGCACGGCTAAATCGCAAAAAAGCGGATTAGGCGCAAGACTTATAAGGTCTAAAAAAAAGCCGTCTTTTTTTTGCACCTCGCTCACGCTTTCACTAAAAACATTTAAGCTTAAGAGCCCTTTTTCTTTAAGCTTTAAAATGATTTGTATATAATCAAGTGCCGTTTTTGAAAACACCTTTAAACTTGTTTTGTCTAAAAATTCATCGATTTTTAAAGGATATTCTATAAAGCTTCTTAAAATTTCTTTTTCTAAATTTATATTAGTATCCACAAAATTAACCTTTTTCCTTACATTTTTACTTTTAAAAGTGCCACTACACAGCCCAGCTTGGCAAATTATTAAAAGCTTTTTTTGAAAAATACCTTAATAGGATTTGATTTTCCTGCCAAAAGTATTTTTTACTATCATAGTTTTTAAGCTTTGTGCTTCTTGCTTTCATCTCCACCCATTCTCTTAACGCCTCCTTAAAAGAATCTATGAAATTCTTAAAATAAATAAATTGATTTTTACTAAGCAACAAACTATAAGCATTTTCTAAAAACCCACTTGCCTCATTTGCCAAATTTGTCTCTATAATGCCCAAAAGCTCCTCAATTTTGTCAAGCTCCCACGCACTAAGCCTAGCATTTTCATAAGATTTTAAATTCATCATAAAAGAAAAGCTAGTCATCTAAGCTCCCCTAAAAAGCGATTAAAAAACACATTGCTTAAGGCTATTTTTTGCATTTTGTATCTTAACGCCTCTTGTAAAATAGCATTTTTACTCATCTTGTTTTTTTTGCTTAAGCGGCTTAATTTTCTTAGCAGACTTTTTTGCATTTTAAACTTCTTTTTTAATTCTCTTTTTGCGTTTTTTGTTTTTGCGTATCGCATTTAAGTTCCTTTAAATAATCCTTTAAAGCACTATTTACAAATTTAGCTATACTCACCTCTTCAAACTCCGCAAAAGTTTTAATCCTACTCCACTCCTCATCACTAAAGCTAAAGCTAGGACTATCAATCTTAACACGCGGATTATTTTTGAAAAGATAAGCCATTTTACGCACTCACAAGCACAAATTTTCTTTCATCTTTTATCCACTTCACACCGCACCCATTGACCCTAACACGGCTTAAATCGTAATCATCACGCCCATTAAAATTAGGTTCTTGCTCTAAAACAGCTCTTATAATCGCCTTTTCCTCCATTTCCTTGCCTAGTCTAGTTTTAGGATATTTCTTTTTTAAGCCGTCTTTTTTAAAGCCAAAAAGCCCAGCCCAGCCATTTTCAATTGCTCTATCTATTATGCTTATCACATTTTCATTTTGCTCTTTAAACTTAACGCATTTAGCTATAAGGGCGTTTTTACTAGCTACTTTTAACCTTGTTCCATTATCAGCCTTAAACTTAAACCACTCAATCAACTTGTCTTTTTCCGCTTCGCTTAAATTCTTAAAATCTAGCTCTTGTTTATCTTGCATTTTTCTGGAGAAAAAATAAATTTGCTTTCCAAAATTTTCCAATAGGTATAAATTCTTACTACGTAAGAATTCTTTCTTTATATGTGCGAACAAAAACGGCATGCGGGAATTTTTCGCATTTTTTGAAGTACCATTTTTAGGGTCTTTAGGAGGCACGGTTTCGCTCAAACCGCCCATTTTTTCAACAGCATTTTTTTCAAACTCTTTATTTTCCATACTTTCAGCCTTTTCATCTTGCTCGGCTTCATTTTGCAAATTTAGCTCATTTTCTAAACTTTCATTTAGCTCTTCTTTATCATTATCGACAAAAATCACACTATAACCACGCTTAAATTTCCCCTCCCCATCTTTGTGGATCATTTTAGAGATAATTTCCGCATCGATTAAGTCTTTTATAGCATTTTGCACGACCCTTACGCTATAACCCATTTCGTTAGCTATATGCTTTACATTTACGACCCAATTTTGTGGTAAAGAAGATATAAATATAGCCACTAATTTTGCCTTATCATTCAAGTCCTTATGCCTTATAATATCATTTGATATTATGGTAAAATTATTTTTTAATTTTTGCCTAACTATCATTTTAAAATCCTCCTATTTTGAAATTTTTACTTGCTCTATAAAAAAGCACAATTTTCAGTCTATCAATACGGCTTAAAAACTCCACATTGATATACTTATATAAACCACTTTTTAAATTTGTTATCTTATAAAAACTCATCTTTCCTCCTTTTTGAGTTTATTTAGTAAATAATTCATCTCACACCTCATTCACTTTTGAAAAGAGAACTTGCTCTTCACGCGTATTGCTTACTATATCTTTAATGCGACTTAGCTCATTTTTAAGCAAGTTATCAAAAAAGGCTATTTTTTGCATACTTAATTCACTATTTTCAGCTTGTAAAATGTTACGAACTAAGCTATATAAAAGTGCATTGACGAACAAATCATTTAAAAACAATTTCTCTTCTTTATCCCTATGAAACACACATAAATTAACCCAGACTTCAAGCCTACCTAGTGCTTTGTTTTTAGGCTCTACGGCTACGCTTTGCATATTTGAAAAGCCCATTAAATGAGTAGGCACATTATTATCCTTTAAGTGCGCTTTGTAATTTAAAAAGGGCAGATTTACGCCATTTAGCTTTGCTACAACGACCTTAAGCATAAGTTTTGGCAAATGCAAAACATTGTCATTTTCATTAAGCTTTTTTTCAAATTTACAGACATTCATCTCTAAATCGCTTATAAGCATATTTTGCTCTTGATTAATACTTGCAAGAAGCTCTTCGTCACTAAATTTAAGATAAACGCCCTCATCTTTCAAACGCCGTCTTAAACGCTCCATTAACTCTACAATTTTCATTTAAAAATACCTTTTATAAAATTAAATACAATATCCAAGCAACCAACTATTATCACAAGAAGCGCAGGCATCATAATCCCAAGCGCTAAACCACCCCAAAACTCCTCATACATTTTATTAACTCCCTTTCGTTATAATTCCACTTTTAAAAAAGGATTAAAAATGGATATTTTCACAGCTTTTACGACCATAGAAACAAATGGCGACTTTTTTAAAGGCTTTATTATAGGATTGTTAGTCGGCGCCATAGTCGCGCATTTTGTATTTAAAAGCATTACCAACATACTTAACCAACACATCAAAGATTTAAAAGCCGAGTTAATCAAACAACAAAATTTAGATAGGGTAGGCTCTATTTTTAAGGACGATAAATAGCTCACTTTCTCCCCCCTTTTAACTTCTCCACAAAAGCAAAAAGATTTAAATACGCTTTCATTAAATTGCTTTTATCTCTAGCGATTCGCCCACTCTTATTACGATGTTTAATTCTTAAAGCCACAACAAAGGCATCTAAAAGGCTTTCAAGCTCTTTAAAGCTTAGACCCTTATATTTTTTATTTTTCGCTTTTAAGACCTCATTTACGCCTTTAAAATAAGGCTTTTCTTTTGCCTCATAAAATGCCCCCCTCACGCTTTCATTTTCAAAAATATTTGTTAAATAAAATCTAGTCATACCCTATTCCTTTTAACCTCAAACCGCCCTTGCCTTTAAGAAAATTCCCGTTATTTCTTTATGGGTAATTTCCACTTTAAAACTCTCTTCCATAAGACACTCACACCCTACACAAAGTGGCTTAAACTCTATCACGCCGTTATAATTTGCCTCTTTAATCTGCATTTTTAAAGCCTCGTTTTTATCCATATTAAAGTTAAAAATAAGGCTTTTAAGAACATTTTTGCCACACTTATCACAAAGCATTTTTTGCTTATTATCGTTAAAAACAAAGTTTAAAAACATTTCTCTAGCTACTCTTTCATTTTTCCTTACCTTTTATGATTTATTTATTTTTTTAAAAGCTCTTTTATAGCTTTCAATTCCGTCGCTAGTGAAACCTTTGGACTTTGTATGAAAAACTACGCTTTTTTTATGTTTTACCATTGCTCTTATAGGCTTTCTTTTCTTAAACCTAGTATCGCCTTTTGGTATAGTTATAGCTTCCTCCAAAGTCCAGCCCCTAGTTAATCGGGTTCTTACAAATTCCACCTTTAAATTAATGTTATTTTCTTTCAAATAACGCCTTAATGGCACGCCATTTATAAGGTATTTGGGCGTATAAAGCGGATGCCCACTATGCTTATATAAATCATTTTCGTATTTTTTAAAATCACTTTCTTTAATATATAGCTTAATTCCAAGCCTTAAGCATTTTGCCAATAAGCCCTCTAGCCTACCTCTTTCATCTTTATATACGTATTCTTGTTTTATGTTGTCAAATCGTTTTATATTCATCTTAAATCCTTTTTTTTAAAATTCCCAAAGTCTTAAACCCACCCACAAAGCTACAAAAGGAAAATTTTTTCATAAAGGAAACCAAGTTTTAAGACCCCACTTGACTCCCTTAGGCTTAAAAATCCTCCTCATTGATAAATTTTGCTCTTTCTTTTACGCTTTTATTAATTAGTCTTGCATATTTTGCATAAGTCATAGCCGAATTTGCATGCCCTAGCATTCTACGGCTTACCCACTCTATATCCTCGCCACGACTTAGCATTAAAGAAGCAAAAGTATGCCTTGTCTCATACAGCCGCATAGGCTTAGCATTAAGCTTAGATAAAAGCTCTTTAAAAAGCCTATGAAAGCAAGTCGTATTTTCAAAGATGAAATCATCATCCTTTTTACCTTTCACAAGCTCAAGCATCACATTTTCCACGACCTTTAACATATCTATGCTGCGGTAAGAAAATCTATTTTTAGGCGCATTTGTTTCTTTATTAGAAATCCTTGTCCTTTTAATGTGAATTTCTTTTTTGTCAAAGTCTATGTCACTCTTTTTAAGCCCCAAAATCTCCCCCGTTCTAGCTCCTGTAAAAAAGGCTATGCTTAGATACTCCCTTAAAGGATGTGGGGCGTTTTTGATAAAGAGCGAAATTTCAGCATAACTAAGTGCTTCTTTTAAGCCTCTTTCTAATTCTACTTCATCGATTTTAAGGCGAGGCATTTTGATATTTATTGCTTCTCTTAAGCCCTCCTCAACGCAAAAATTAATAAAGCGTTTTAAAAAGTTAAATCTAAGCTTTATGCTAGAATTTCGCATATTTTTTCCCTCACAAAAAGAGATAAATTTCACAACATGCTTTTTCTCGAAGTCTTTTACACTTCTTAACTTTTCAGCCTCAAAAAAGTCAATTACCGCTTTTTTAAAGCTCTGATAAGATTTTTCAGTCCCCTTTTTATGCGTGATGAAAGAATTAAAAAAGCACTCAAACTCCCCACATAAATCCGCGCTAAAAAGCTTTTTTTTCTTTTCCTCTGCTTTTATAAGCTTTTCGCAATAAAGGGCGTTTTCATACTCTATGAAGTCCTTAGCTATTTTTTTGATATTTGCTCTATCTTGCAAGATTAAGGGCGTATTTTTCTTAAAAAAGTCCCTTGCCTCCTTGCTATCCTTGACCCCACTTGCCTTTCTTTCTCTAACGCCATTTTGTCTAATATCTAAATAAAGCATTTTGCCTCTTGCATAGGTATTAATCGCTCTCATTAGTCCTCCTCTATAAAAAGCCCATCTAGTGCTTTGTGAAAGTTTAAAATTGCTTCTTTTTTAGCCGCATAAGTGAAAAATACAAGCTTATCAGTACTTAAAACGGCGATTAATTTACGCTCTTTTTTCACACCCGCATAAAACTCAATCGCCTCTTCTTTTATCTCAAAGCCCTCATAAAAGCCACCCACAAATAAGGCCTCTTTAATTTTTTGATAAAGCTCATTTCTCTCATCATAAATAGCGTCTGCTAAGTTTAAAACCCACACCGCACCAATGCTTACATAACTAATTTTTTTATTAGCCACCCACTCAAACCGCTCTAAAATAAAGCCACTCATTTTGTTTCCTTTATGATAAATTTGCCTTTTATCCTTACATTAAAAGGCTTTCTAAATACTACTAAATAGCACTTAAAAAGACTTTCTAAACGCTTTTAAAGCTTATTTTTAAGCCCTTACACAACTTAATTAGCTCACATAGGCAAGTTTTAGCGTGAGCCCACATAAACGGCGATTTTTAAGCATCGCTGCACAACCCTAACTTAGAACACCGCTTAACTGACCCACACTACTTAGCCTTATCAAGCCTCGCCCGCATAGGCGAAGCAACTTAGCCCAACCCTTTTAAAAGAACTTTCCATAAGGCTCAAGCTACGCTTTTGCCACCTACGCTAAATTCGCCTTTCTAAACGCTTTTAAAGTCCTTGTACTTAAAGACTGCATAAAAGCCCAGTCCTAAAGCACCTTATAGCCTTTTTTTGAAAAGGACACAATTTAACAACCAAACCAAAACTTATTTTTTTTCTTAGCTTTTAGCCACATTTAAAGACACACAGCGGGGGATTTACACCCCCCAGCCATAATCTCAAAAAATCCTAAAAGCCCACAGCAAACAAAGCTTTTAAATAATCTTAAAAAATGGGGATTAAATAATCACTGATATTCTTAAAGGCGATTAATAAATATCGCCAAATGGCTTTGGCGCAAGAAATAGGTTTTAAAATGCCCAAAACTATTGTAAATAACAATAAAAAAGATTTATTAAATTTTGCTAAATTACGTGAAGACATAATCTTAAAGCTAGCGCACCAAGATGCTTTCAAAAAAAATAATAAAGTATATGGTTTTTATACTTATAGATTAAAAACTGATGATGTTTTTGCCTTTAAAGACAATAAAGAAAATCCTATCATTTTACAAGAGTATATTGATAAAAAATATGAAGTTAGATATACGATTGTTGGTAACGAACATTTTGCTTGTAAAATTGATTCACAAAAATCGCAAATAGCTAATGAAGACTGGCGGAGATACGATCTAGCTAAAACGCCTCACAGCATAACAAACCCTCCATTACATATAAAATCAAAAGTAAAAAAAATGATGAAAAATTTAAATATAGAATTTGGAGCTTTGGATTTTATAATAAATTTAAAAAATGAATGGATTTTTTTAGAAATTAATTGTAGCGGGCAATGGCTATGGATAGAGGATTTAAGCGGACTTGATATAAGCGGAGCAATAGCTAGGTGATGCAATAACACAAAGCATTAAACGCAAGTCTTCTAAATAGTGGTCTCACATAAAATTTACCTTTTAGGCGAGTCTAGCTTTTTGTGCTGTATCAATCACTTAGCATAAGTCTTCTAGCAAGTCTTACCATACCCAATGCCCACAGATAGGCGGATAAGATTTTACCTATCCACATAGATCCCACGCAAAAGCAGAGTGGCAGAATAAGCTCTCCACTCCCCTTAAGCTTTCAACTAGAGCTATGATTTTGTGGATTTAAAATTATCTCTTGAAACGACTTAAGCTAAAATGTTTTTGAATGTCCTCATTTAACTTGCTAGAATTTAAAGCCTCAAAGCCGAATTTGCCAAGTGCGGGAGCAAATTTAAAACCGTGGCTTAAACCGCCGATAAAAAAGACATTTTCACTTAAAAAATCGATAATAAAGTCATTATCCGCACTCAAAGGATAGCTACAAACACTGCCTTTTTTAAAGGGTCCTATTTTGGGAAAGAAATTTTTAATATATACATCTATTTCCCTAAAATCTTCCTTATAAGCACCAAAATCTTTACGCTCTTTCCTATTATTAATAAATTGTCCGCTTTGATCACGCCCAATTTTAAGTCCATCTTTAAAATCATAAAATCCATAAAAATGGTCATCTTCAAATTCTATAATAAATGATGAAAGTTTTGAAATGGGATAATTTCCCAAGCTTTCATACCAATGCACCACCTTTCTTTTTGCCTTAACGCACACAGGAGCTAACTCAAAATCAAAGCAGTCTAAAACCTCATTGACAAAACTTCCAGCACAAATTAGAATTTGCTTTGCTTTAATTTTTTCTTTATTTTCAAAATGCAGTGTGAAAATATCTTCTTTTTTATCCACATTTTTAAGAGTGTCGATTAAAATATCTGCACCTAAATTTTGAGCTTCTAAAATCGCACGACTTACGCTTAAATCGCTATAAACAAAGCCAGTATCAGGCTCTAAAATGCCAAAGCAATCCTTTGCAATTTTAATGCCGTAATTTTCATAAATTTCTTTAGCGTTAAGTTGCTTTGTATTAAGCTTAAATTCCTTTATGCTTGTGAGAATATTTTGCATAAAATCATTGTCGTAACTGCCTACATTTAAAAGCCCACCACGCTCAAAAAGTTTAATTTTATGTGCTTTTTCAAATTCTCCCCAAAGTGTGTAAGCCTCTTGCAAGAGAGGGATATATTTACTCCCTTCCCCATAAGCAATGCGAAAAATTCGCGTATCGCCGTGATAAGAGCCTAGTGTATGAGGTGTTTGAAATTTATCAATTAGACAAACTTTTTTACCCTCTTTTGCAGCATAATATCCCGCAAAAGCTCCCACCGTCCCACTTCCAATAATAGCTATATCATAAAGCATTTCAACTCCATCTTTTATATAAATTGTGCCGAATTTCTAACAAATCAAGCCATTTTCCAACGATAAAATTTTCAAAATCTTCTAAATTTTTTACCCCACCATAACTTGCATAAATGGGCGGAGCTATGATAACTCCCATTAGAGAAAGTTTTGCCATATGTTCTAAATTTAGCGTAGAAAAAGGCAGCTCTCTCACGGCTAAAATGAGTTTTTTTCGCTCTTTTAGAGCTACCGCGCAAGCTCTTGTTAATAAAGTATCACAAAAACCAGCGTGAATTTTAGCTAATGTCGAGATAGAGCAGGGGGCGATGATGGTTTTATCGATACCAAAAGAGCCACTTGAAACCCCAGCGCTTAAATCCTCATCATCTAAAAAAGTGCATTTGTGAAATTTCTTACAAATTTGCTCTAAATTTTGCTTGTTTTCCGCCACAAAACTCTTTTTAGCCCCCTTAGTAATAATGCAAAAAAGCTCACTTTCTTGTTCTAAAATTTCAAGAATTTTAAGTCCTAAATGCACACTACTTGAACCTGTAATCCCTAACAAAACTTTCATTGTAACAAAACCCTATTTTTTCCCACAACAACGCCTTGCATCACTCTGCCGTCCTTGCTTTTAACTCGAATTCTCTCACCCAAATTTGCACTTTGTAAAGAAACAAGCTCGATTAAAACATCTATACCTTTATCTTTTAAAACGCCTATAACTTGGTCATTTCTTTTAATAATAGCTGTGGTTTTAAACATATTTTGTCTTAAAATGGTATTTTTGCTAATATTATTTTTTGCAAGAAGATTGTTTAAGTCCTCTTTGCTTAGGGCATTGCTTGGGACTTTATCAAAGTCCATCATCACAATTTTATAATCAAATGCACCGATTCTATCTCCTCTTTTTATCGCCCTTGTGCTACGCAAAACTTCTAAATTAGCACGGATAAAATAACGAAAAAAAACATTTTTAGAGATATTTTGTGGAGTTTTAAATTCTGCCCTTACAAAACCTTGCGCTCTATTAAACTTCCCATTAGCAATACGCAAAAACTCAAATTTTTCAAAATCTTTTGGTAAAGAAGTGATTTTTAAATCAATTTGTTCGATAACGATTTGAGGAAAATTATTTTGATATTCTTTAGTTAAGGCAGCTTTGACTAGATCTAAATTTCCAGCTTCTAAAATTTGCCATAAAAACAAAAATACAAAGCAAATTTTCCTCATATTTTCCCTTAAAATAGGCTTATTACAGCACCATTATACTTTTCTTCAATGAATTTTTTAATCGCTTCGCTTTTTAGCACTTCTTTGATAACTTGTGCTTTCTCGCCATCTTTATCCTTTTCTTGCACGGCTAAAACGATAGCATATAAGCTTCCTTCATCTTCGATAAAAAGCCCTTCTTTTGGATTTAATTTTGCTCCAAGTGCATAATTTGTAGGGATAAGTGCTACATCTACATCATCTAAAGCACGAGGTAATTGTGCGGCTTTAAGCTCTACAAATTGAAGCTTTTTAGGATTATCCACTATGTCAAGCGGAGTTTTTAAAGCCTTGTCATTGAGCTTGATAAGCCCAGCTCTTTCAAGTAAATCTAAAGCTCTGCTTTCATTTGTAGGGTCATTTGGGATAGCGATTTTAGCGTTTTGTGGAATTAAGTCTTTGTCCTTAATTTTTTTAGAATACCCAGCCATAGGCACCAAAATGATATTATCTACCGCGACTAACTTGCTTTTTTGATTAGCATTAAACTCATCTAAAAAAGGCTTATGTTGATATAAATTTGCATCTAAATCCCCCTGTGCTAAAGCTAAATTTGGCAACACATAATCAGCAAATTCCTTCACTTCTAAATTCCAACCTTTTTCTTTAAATAAAGCTTTGCTAAATTCCAAGATTTCAGCATGTGGAGTAGGTGTAGCACCTATAATTATGGTTTTATCATTTGCAAAAGCAAAATGAAACAATAAGCTAATAATTAAAATAATTTTTTTCATTTTTCCTCCTTAAAAACCCGGAATTAAAATATCTTTATAGTTTTCCTCGATAAAATTTCGAAGTTTTTCACTCCTTAAAACCTTATCGATAACTTTAGTTTTTGCACTTTGTGAGTCCTCTGCTCTTACGACTACAAAATTAACATAAGGGCTATCTTTATCCTCAATGAAAATGGAATCTTTTACAGGGTTCAAGTTCGCCCCTAAAGCATAGTTTGAATTAATCACAGCTACATCCACATCACTTAAAGCACGAGGTAATTGTGCGGCTTTAAGCTCTACAAATTGAAGCTTTTTAGGATTATCCACTATGTCAAGCGGAGTTTTTAAAGCCTTGTCATTGAGCTTGATTAGCCCAGCTTTTTGCAAAAGCTCCAAAGCTCTGCTTTCATTTGTAGGGTCATTTGGGATAGCGATCCTAGCACCATCTTTTAACTCACTAAGATTTTTTAGCTTTTGACTAAAAACAGCCATAGGGGCGATAATTACAGGTGTAGTTGCGATTAAATCGCTTTTGGTGTTTTTATTATACTCATCTAAAAAAGGCTTGTGCTGATATAAATTGGCGTCTAGCTCTTTAGCACTTAAAGCTCTATTTGGTAGGATATAATCAGAAAATTCAACAATTTTAAGTTCATAACCCTCATTTTTAAAATCCTCTCTCATATGCTCAATTAAATTTTCAAAAGGATTTGGTGTAAGTCCTATGGTGATAATTTTTTCATTAGCAGACGAAAAAGAAGAAAATAAAAAAAAAGTTAAAATTATCTTTAAGAAATTCATGGAAGTCTCCTCATTATTATGGAAAAATCCCCGATTTAGTCGGGGGAAAGGATTAGAAAGCTGGTACAACAGCGCCGTCGTATTTTTCTGCGATAAATTTCTTTATCTTTTCACTTTGAAGAACTTTTGCAAGGGCTTTAATCTTAGAATCTTGTTCCTTACCTTCCTTAACAACCAAAACATTGGCATAAGGACTATCTTTATCCTCGATAAAAATAGAATCTTTTACAGGACTTAAATTTGCCAAAAGAGCATAATTTGAATTAATCACCGCAACATCAACATCGCTCAAAGCACGAGGTAATTGTGCGGCTTTAAGCTCTACAAATTGAAGCTTTTTAGGATTATCCACGATGTCAAGTGGGGTTTTTAAAGGCTTATCGTTAAAGCTTATAAGTCCTGCTTTTGCAATAATATCTAAAGCTCTACTTTCGTTAGTTGGGTCATTTGGAACGGCAATTTTAGCACCATCTTTTAATTCATCAAAGCTCTTATATTTTTTAGAATACACAGCCATAGGCTCAATGTGAATGTTGGCAACTTTGACAAGTTTCGTACCCCTGCTTTTATTGAATTCCTCTAAATAAGGCGTATGCTGAAAGAAATTCGCATCAACTTCGCCATTATCGGTGGCAAGATTTGGTAAAACATAATCGGTAAATTCTTTTACCACAAGAGTGTAACCCTCTTTCTTTAAATCTTCTTTAACCTGATTTAAAATCTCAGCGTGTGGAACAGGAGTCGCTGCGACAACAATTTTTTCTGCGGCATTTAAATTAAGAGTAAAGCCTAAAAGGCTTACTAAAAGTAGTGTTTTGATTTTCATTTTTTTCCTTTCTTTAAGTCATTGTGCTTGCTTATCTTACGCCCTGACTACCAGAAAGAGTTTTTAAGATAGTCAGGCTAAAACATCTGAGACATCATAGCTTATCCTTTCAAAAAATTAATTAGGTTTGATTCTAACTTAAAAATTATTAATATAATATTAATTATTTAAATTTCTCTGCTTTTTTATTTTAAAAACTAAAATTAAGCTTAAAATAATTCCCAATGAGACTTCGAGTACTACATTCTCTTGATGATAGAAATCAAATATTATCTTAGCCAAATCAATCAAAATAAGCCCCACGATAATGTAAATTTCTTTGCAATCCTTAGTCCAAGCATAAAAGAAATTACCTAAAATTTGCACCATTTGCACTAAAATTAGCAAAATAACAACAGTTTGTATCATCATCACGCTATCAAAACGCTCATAACCATAGCGAATCGCTACATCGCCAAGTCCTCCACCGCCAATTGTCCCAGCAAGAGCCGAAAAACCTATGGTAAAAATTAAAGTTAGGGTTAAACCACCAATGATATTTGGCAGGGCTTCTACGAAAATGACCTTAAAAATGATTTGTATATCACTAGAACCATAGGATTTTGCTGCCTCTATAACACCCTTATCGACCTCTTTAAAAGCACTTTCAATCATTTTAGCCAAGTAAGGTGCTATACCTATGGAAAGAGGGGTGATAACAGCATCTGTTCCTATGCTTGTGCCAACAACGATTTTAGAAAGCGGCAAAAGCACGATGATAAGAATAAGAAAGGGGAAAGCCCTTAAAATATTTGTAATAAAATCCAAAATAGCGTAAGCAAAGGAATTCTCTCTAATGCCATCACGACCCCAAATCGCAAGTAAAATCCCTGGAATAATAGCCAACAAAAAGCCCACAAAAACGCTCATTAAACTCATATAGATGGTTTCATTTAAGGCTTGTTTCAAAATCAAATCATAATTTTGAGAAAAATTTGTAACAGAAGCCACAAGCGTTTCCTTCATACCCTGCCAAGAACTTTCAGTAAAAAACCCAGTCAATCTAGTCAAAAATTCACCCATTAAACCACCTCCCATAAAACACCATTTTTTTCTATATAAGCTAAAACTTCTTCCCTATCTTTTTCATCAATATTAATGACCAAATTTCCTAAAGCCACGCCGTTGAGTTTTTCAATTTTACCCCACACGATGTTAAAATCGATATTTAATGTCCTTGCCATATGCGTTATAACGCTATTTTGAGCGACTTCCTTAGGAAAATAAAGCTTGATATTTAGTCCATTTTCTGGTAAAAAATCGCTTTCTCCCAAAAATTCTCTCATCTTAGCATTAGGCTTTAAAAATAACTCATCAATTTTTCCGCTACCAATAATTTGTCCGTGTTCGAGCAAAATAGCTTTTTGCGCTATATCCTTGACAACTTCCATTTCGTGTGTTACTAAAACAACGCTAATGCCAAATTCTTTATTGATTTTAAGAATAAGCTCTAAAATATTTTTAGTCGTGTTAGGGTCAAGTGCCGAGGTCGCTTCATCGCTTAATAAAATTTTAGGATTAAGCGCTAAGGCTCTTGCAATAGCAACTCTTTGCTTTTGTCCTCCACTTAATTCTTTAGGATAAGAATTTTTTTTATGACTTAAACCCACAATGTTCAAAAGCTCATTAACTCTCTTTTTAATATCATTTTCACTCATGTAATCTTTTCTAAACAAACTCGCCATCATTTTACACTGGGTATAGTGCGTTCTTAATGGCATAGCAATATTTTCAAAAACATTTTTGCGGTTCATTAGGGCGAAATTTTGAAAAATCATTCCCACATCTTTTCTCAAATTTTTAAGCTTTTCAGGCTCATTTTCAAGGAGGTCTTTAATCTCTAAATCAAAAACCTTAAGACTACCTTTTTGGTAGGTCTCAAGCCCATTAATGCACCTTAAGAGTGTAGATTTACCAGCTCCACTATGTCCCACTATGGCACAAATTTCACCTTTTTTAATCTCCAAAGAAACATCGTTGATAACCAGCTCTTTACCATAATATTTTTGCAAATTTTGTATTTTTATCAAATTAACCCCTTAAATTTTTAAGTTCCATCTGCACCTTTTCAAATTGCTCTTTAAGATTATTTAAGGCATTTTGATTTTGTAGGATAATGTCTTTTGGTGCTTTGGATAGAAATTTCTCATTACTTAACATTGCGTTGATTTTAGTAAATTCTTTTTCTAGCTTTATTTTTTGATTTTCAAGCCTTGAAATAATCGCACTTAAATCTATATTGTCAAGCTTAATGTTAATTTCTAAATTTTCACTCACATCACAAATGGCGTTGTTTAATTTTTCGCTTATAAATTCTACACTTTCACATTTTGCAAGAAGAGTTATGAAATGTTGATATTTTTCTATCTCGCTTTGCATAGCAGAATTATTAAGCTTAATATAAGCCTTTTCAATCTTAGCATTACCAAGCTCGATTAAGCTTTTTGCTCGGCGTATGCTAATGATACTTTCTATTAATAAAGAAAAAATGCGTTCTATTTTTTCATCTTTGTTACCTAAATTTGGATAAGCACTTATCATAATCGAAGCACTATTTTCAAGCTCACTTCCACTTAATTTATGGTAGGCATATTCACTTATAAAAGGCATAAAAGGATGCAAGGCTTTTAAGGCTTCTTTAAAAATGCTCCCAAGCTCTTTAACGCTACTTTTTTGCGCCTTACTAAGCTCGATCCCCCAATCACAAAAATCGTCCCAAAAAAATCTGTAAAGATAATTTGCCGCATCATTAAAGCGGTAGTTTTCTAAATTTTCCCTCACTTGTTTTAGGCATTCTTGAAATTTTGCGTGAATGAATTTGGCAAGCTCACTTTGAAGCGTGATATTTTCCAAATCCTCAAATTTTCTTTCATTTAAAAGAAGATAATTTGTCGCGTTATAAATTTTATTTGTGAAATTTCTCACTTGCAAAAGCTTATCATTACTCAGTTTGATATCTCTGCCCTGCACCGCAAGCAAAGCAAGGGTGAAACGCAAAATGTCGGCACTATATTCTTTAATGCTCTCATTTGGGTCGATGACATTTCCAAGACTTTTGCTCATTTTACGCCCTTGCTCATCTTTGACTAAGGCGTGAAGATAAATGTGTTTAAAAGGTAAATTTTCTAAGGCATCAGTGCTTAAAAACATCATTCTAGCGACCCAGAAAAATAAAATATCAAAACCCGTAATCAGCAAAGAATTTGGATAAAAATTCTTCAAATCTTCTTTTTGGTAAAGCGTTCCTTCGCCCCAGTTTTCATTTCCCCAGCCAAGTGTGCTCATAGCCCAAAGACCTGAGCTAAACCAAGTATCTAACACATCTTTATCTTGATGAAAATTCACACCATTACATTTTGGGCAAGATTTGGGTGTATCTTCACTTGCCCACTCACATCCACACTCGCAGTAATAAACAGGAATTTGATGTCCCCACCAAAGCTGCCTTGAAATACACCAATCACGCAAATCTCGCATCCAAGCATTAAAGCTATTAACCCAGTGATTAGGATAAAACTGACTTTCATTTAAAGCGACTTTTTCTATACTCTTTTTAGCAATTTCTTTTTTGACAAACCATTGTTTAGAGATATAAGGCTCTACAATATTATTACAACGATAGCAATAGCCCACTTGATTATGATGCTCTTCTATCTTTTCGATAAAACCTAAATTTTCGAGTTTTTGGACTATTTTTTCTCTAGCCTCAAGTCTTTCTAAGCCCTGAAATTCTAAGCAATGCTCATTTAAAATTCCTTTTTCATCAAAAACACTTATAAATTCTAAATTATGTCTTAAGCCTACTTCGTAGTCGTTCATATCGTGAGCTGGGGTTACCTTAACTACGCCTGTGCCAAAGTCTTTTTCCACAGATTCATCAGCGATAATTTTAATAGCTTTTTTACTTAGAGGCAAAACGACCTCTTTTCCTACAAATTTAGCATATCTTTCATCATCAGGATGCACCATTACTGCCGTATCGCCGAAAAAAGTTTCAGGGCGAGTTGTAGCAACGATAAGAAATTTTTCACTATCTTTTAAAAAATATTTAATGTGATAAAGTTTGCCTTTATTTTCTTTATATTCAACCTCTATATCACTTAAAGCACCATCGTGGGTACACCAATTTACCATATAATTTCCCCGCACGATGAGCTTTTCGTTGTAAAGTTTCACAAAAGCTTTTTTTACGGCATTTGCTAAGCCCTCGTCCATAGTAAAACGCAAACGACTCCAAGCAGGAGTTATGCCTAAAGTCCGCATTTGTTCTAAAATTTTGCCTCCGCTTTGTTCTTTCCACTCCCACACTTTTTCGATAAATTTTTCGCGCCCAAGCTCTTCTTTTGTAATGCCTTGTGCTAAAAGTTGCTTTTCTACGACATTTTGCGTAGCGATACCTGCGTGGTCTAACCCCGGCTGATAAAGGGTTTTATAACCCTCCATTCTCTTATAGCGGGTAATAATATCTTGCAAAGTAAAAGTAAGAGCGTGTCCTATGTGCAAAACACCTGTAACATTAGGCGGTGGCATCATAATGCAGAAATTTTTACCCTCTTTTTGTATCGCTTTGTTTGAATCGACTTCAAAATACCCACGCTTTTCGCAAAGCTCGTAATATTTTTTTTCTAAACTTTTATCATACATTAAGTTAAATTCCTATTTTTGAGATTTAATCTCAATGATTTCCGTGAAAGGGAAGAAAAATTGAGCTGTCTCAAGCCCTCTTTTTAAGCTTTTAATATGTCTTGCAAAATCACTCCCCTTAATCTCTTCCTCGCTTTTAAATTCAAGCCTTTCGATAATCTCTTCTCTTTTAACCTTTGAATTTAATTCATTAAGATTGCCAAGATGCGGGGCTAATTGTTTAATATCAATGTATCTATAAGCTTTTTTCATATGAGAAAAAATAATATCTTTATTGTAAATGCTTACATTCATTTTATGTTTTGGTAGCATTTCTATAAAAACGGTTAAGTTATAATCTTGCGCCCTTGATTGAACAGGGGTAAGCATATCTTCTAAAAGCTCGATTCTATATTGAGTCAAGGCTTTGCCGTGCATCACATAAACCTTCATCGTTTCAGAACTAAGCTTTGGCTCAAAACGGCTATCTTTACCTTTTTGCTGATATTCTTTTATGGTGCTTAGGCGAATTTGCTTTTGATTTTTTTCTTGCTTTCTTTCTTCTTTTTTTACGCTTTGTTGAGGCTCTTTTTTCTTTATATCTTTTACTTCTTTAATGGCTTGTTTTGGCTGCTCGATTGGCTTTTTGTTTTCTTCTTGTTTTGTGAGCTTAGGTTCTTCTTTTTTCTCTTCTTGTTTTATTGTGTGATTAAGATCTACCTGCGTTTGCTCTTGTATTTGTGTTGGCAAAATAGGGCTTAAGCTGGTATTTGTTTCTTGAATGAAATCTTGTTCTTTTTGTTGTGGCTCTTGTGGGAGAGTTTGTTGTTGGGTTTGAATTGTAGGAGTTTGATTGACTGCACTACTTGTATCACGCTCAAAAAGATAATAATAAGTCCCACCAAGTGCGAAAATTAAAGCGATTAATATGGCTATTAAAATAGAAAAAACCTTAACATTCATTTCTTTTCCTTAAATTTAAATAAAATAAAATCTGTATTATACAATAAGAAAGTCAAAATTTCATTTTTTAAGCAATTTTTTTTTATAATTACGCCTTTTATTTTAAGGAGAAGAATGCCACTTTCTAAACTCAATGAAGAGCAATTAAAAGCTGCCAAAGCAAATTTTGGACACAATCTTATCATCGCAAGTGCTGGCACGGGTAAAACTTCCACCATAGTCGCTAGAATAGCTTTTTTATTACAGCAGGGCATTAGTCCTGAAAGAATTATGCTTTTAACCTTTACCAATAAGGCAAGTAAAGAAATGATAACGCGCCTTTCGCGATATTTTGATAAAAAAATCATAGGAAAAATTCTAGCCGGCACCTTTCATTCCACTGCCTACACTCTCCTTAAAAATGCTGATAAAACCATCATTTTAAAGCAAGCAAGTGAGTTAAAAACCCTACTTAAAAGTGTGTATGAAAAACGGCGTTTTTCGCATTTAAGCGATATAAATCCCTACGCAAGCACCTCTTTATACGAACTTTATTCTTTATTCCAAAATAAAACTCATAATGAGGAATTTCACTCTTGGTTTTGTCAAAACTACCCAGAACAAAGCATTTACGCGGAAATTTATGAGGATATTTTAAAAGAATATGAAGAGGAAAAAAAGCGTTTTAATTATGTGGATTTTAACGATTTGCTTTTAAATTTAAAAGAGCTTTTAAAGACCCAGAAGCACGAATTTGATGAAATTTTAGTTGATGAGTATCAAGATACAAATTCTTTGCAAAGCTCACTTATCGAGGCATTTGAAAGTAAAAGTCTATTTTGTGTGGGAGATTATGACCAAAGCATTTATGCTTTTAATGGAGCTGATATTAATATTATAGGAGGGTTTAAAGAGCGTTTTTTGGATGCACAAATTTTTTCACTCAATAAAAACTACCGCTCCTCAAAAAGCATTTTAGCCCTTGCTAATAAAGTCATTTTAAATAATGAAAGACTTTATCCAAAAGAGCTTATCGTAACGCGTCAAGATGAATTTAAGGCACCTAGTTTGCTCATTTTTGATGAATTGTTTTCTCAGTATCAAAATATCGCTAAAATGATTTACACAAGTGGAGTGAATTTAGAAGAAATCGCTGTCATTTTTCGCAATAATTCAAGTGCTGATGGTATGGAAGTGGCTTTAAGGGAGCGAGGGATTGCAAGTGTGAGAAAGGGGAGTGGGAGCTTTTTTGAAAGTTTAGAAGTTAAAGCATTTTGCGCGATGTTGGCTCTAATTGTCAATCCCAAAGATATTATGGCTTTTATTCATCTTATACAATATACAAAAGGTGTGGGGGGAGTTTTAGCAAAAGATATTTTTGACGCACTTTTAAAGCTTGGAGATGGAAATTTGATTAAAGGTTTTTTAGAGCCTGATAAAAATGTAAGTTTGAAAAATTATCAAAAAAGAAATTATGAACTAGGGCTTTTTGCGGATTTAGATGATTTGGCAAATGAAAAGCGTTTTCATTTTGAAAGCGAATTTGAAGCACACCCCATCTTAAAACTTTCTAAAATCAATGAGCTTTGTGCGAGAAATTTGGAAAAACTTTATTTTTTTCTTAAAGAAGTGGAGCGTAAAAGGCATTCTTTAGAGGTGCTAAATTGCATTTTTAATAATGAATTTTTTAAAGAAATTTGCGAGGAGCTTGCTACAAAAAGAGCGACAAATAAAGCAGGGCAGGTCGATTTGCTAAGAAAAAATGAAAATTTACAAAAGATAGAAGCAAAATTTGGAATTTTAAAAGAATTTGCGAAAAATTATAGCGATGTTTATAAATATTATAATTTTCTAACACTAGGCTCAAGTGAAATGAGTAGTGGAAAAGGCGTGAATTTATTAAGTGTGCATGCAAGTAAGGGGCTTGAGTTTGATTTAGTTTTTGTGGTGGATTTAGCACAAAATCGTTTTCCTAACAAAAAACTAATGTCTAGGGGAGGAAGTTTAGAAGAAGAAAGAAGGCTTTTTTATGTCGCTGTAACAAGGGCAAAAAATATTCTTTATCTAAGCTACGCTAAGTATGATAAGGATAAAAAAACGCATTATAAGCCGTCTTGTTTTTTAGTCGAAGCTGGGTTATGTAAAGAGGAGTATTAACTTTTAAGTGTTAGTATAAATGAAACGATTGAAAGAGGTGTATGATGAAAAAAATGTTATTTTTAAACACCTTAATGGCTAGTTTATTAAGTGCTAAAATTTTAATTTATGGACCAGATCCAGCAGCTTTAGCTATGAGAGAGCTTACGTTAGAATTTGAGAAAAAAAGCGGAGAAAGGGTTGTTGTGAATTCCGGTCCTTCTAAAACTTGGCTTTATAAAGCTAGACAAGATGCGGATTTATTTTATGCACCGAGTGCTAAGAGTATGGAGAGGTATATTGAATTAGTGCCAAATTTAAGTATAGATGATATTAGCATTATCCATTTGTGTCAAACAAATTTAATGGTGCGTCCTAACAATCCTCTAAAAATCACCTCTTTTAACGATCTTTTGGATAAAAAAGTTAAAATTATGGCGATGAGTGGAGGACACAATAGCTATGAATTTATAGCCCTTAAAATGGGAAATGGGGAAAATTTAACTAAGCTTAGAAAAAATATTATTGTGTATGCAAAAGGTCCAAAAGAAGCCTTAAGCTTATGGAGGCAAGATCCAAACATCGATGTTTTAATTGGCTCTTCATGTTGGAAAAAGGCTTTAGAAAATGAGGCTTTGTTTGTTGAGGTGGGAAAGGAATTTGCTATGTATAAGGCTATGGAATTAGCCCCTACAAAAAAAGGTTTGCAAAATCAAAAAGTGCAAGAATTTATCAATTTCACAAAAAGCGAGGAGGGACAGAGGATTTTACAAGATACTATGTGGAGTTTAGAGGGTGATTTTAAGCGAGGTAGAGTTCATCAACCGCCGCTTTTGCCACATCATAATAGAAATCATCAATATAATACATCATATTAAAGGAGAAAAAATGTCAGTTAATTTTAAAGGAAATCCCGTTGATTTAAAGGGAAATGTGCTAGAAGTTGGAGCAAAAGCTCCTAAAGTAAGTCTTAAGGCTAAGGATTTAAGCGTTGTAGAAATCGCAAAAGAAGATAAGGTGCAAATTGTCCTTACTGTGCCGAGCCTCGACACTCCTGTTTGTGCGAGTGAAGCAAGAGAATTTAATCAAAAAATCGCTACTTTTAAGGGTGCTGAAGTGATTGTTGTCAGTATGGATTTACCTTTTGCTATGGGAAGATTTTGCTCGACTGAAAATATTGACAATTTAGTCGTAGCAAGTGATTTTGTCGCTAAAGAATTTGGAGAAAAATACGGCGTTTTAATCGCTAATGGGGCTTTAGAAGGGCTTTTAGCTAGAGCTGTTTTTGTGATTAAAGATGGCAAAATCGCTTATAAAGAGCTTGTAAAAGAAATCACAGAAATGCCAAATTTTGAAGCTGTTGAAGAATTTTTTAAAGGTTCTGGAAGTTGTTGTGGGGGTTGCGGCTGCCACTAAAAATAAGCCTTGAAAAAGGCTTATTTCCACCCTTCGATATAGTTTTTAAGTTTGCGTCCTACTTTTGGGTGCTTTAGTTTTTTAATTGCCGAGCTTTCTATTTGCCTTACTCTTTCGCGCGTTACATTAAGTTCTTTTCCTATCTCTTCCAAAGTTCTATCACTTTCATCTTCAAGTAAGCCAAAACGCATACGAATTACAGCCTTTTCTCTATCATTTAGCTGATCAAGCACTTCATCGATTTGTTCTTTTAAGTCATCTTTTAAAATGTTATCCATAGGAGAAAGCGAATTTCTATCCTCTACAAAATCTCCAAATTTTCCATCATCTTCACTGCCAATAGGTGCTTCAAGAGAAATAGGCTCTTTGGTAATTTTAATGACTTGTTTTACCTTATCAACGCTCAAGCCCACTTCTTTAGCAATATCATTGACATCTGGCTCTTTGCCATTTTTTTGCAAATGCTCTCTTATGATTTTGTTGATTTGATTAATTGTTTCTATCATATGGATAGGAATACGAATTGTTCTTGCCTGATCAGCAATCGCTCTTGAAATGGCTTGTCTTATCCACCAAGTCGCATAAGTGGAAAATTTATAACCTCTCTTGTATTCAAATTTATCCACCGCTTTCATTAAGCCTATATTGCCTTCTTGTATAAGATCCAAAAATGGTAAGCCTCTATTTGTATAACGCTTGGCTATACTGACAACAAGACGCAAATTTGACTTTGCCATTCTACCCTTAGCTTCATCGGAAATTTTTTTACCTCTTTTGATTTGTTCTAAAATTTCTTTTAAACGACTTTTTTCCAAATCAAAGCTTTTTTTACTCGCTTCTTTAGTTTGAAAGAGTTTTTTAATCTCCATATAAGTGCTTACCATAGTCGTTTCCATAGCTTTTTCGGCGATTTCATCTTTGCTTAATTTGGTAATTTCTTTTAAAATATCCGCATGTCTAGCTTTAAGCTCATCTGAAAACATAGGAAGACGGTATTCTAAACGCTTAAGTTCCTTGTCAAATTCATCATCGCTCTTAAGCGCTGTTTCCATTGACTTGACAATTTCACTAATAAGCTTTGAAGTTGGTCCTAGGTCCATTAATTTCTCTTTTAAAATATTCTTTTTAAAAGCTATGCTTAATTTATCTAAAAGTTCATCTTCTTTAGCCTTAGTTTCTTTAGAAACTTTAAGCCATTCTTTTTTTGCTTTTTCTAAGGCTTTAAATTTTTCTATCACTTTTAAGGTGCGTTCATCTTCCTTTTTGTTAGGCTTTTTGGTTTTTTTATCCTCTTCGCTTTCTTCATCATTTTCTTCTTCATCGAGCTTATCATTTTCTTTGTCTTCTTCTTCATCAAAACTTTTAAAAAGCTCTTTTACACGCCTTTCTCTATTAATCAAAGGTTCTTGATAGTCTAAAATAAAATCAATCAAATAAGGCACAGAACAAAAAGCATCGATGATAATATCTTCACCCAATTCAATTTTCTTTGAAATTTCGACTTCTTCATCTTTGTTTAAAAGTGCGATTTGCCCCATTTCTCTTAAATACATACGCACAGGAGAGTCCGAGCGACTCCACTCTAAAAGCTCATTTTCATTTGCTAAATTAAATTCATTTTCTAGCCCAGTATCTTGGAGCTTTTGTTTCTCTTCTTCTAATCTTTTTGCATCGGCTACATTTTGCATTTGGGCAATTTGTGCCGCAGAATAAAGCTCAACTTTATATTTTTTCATTAAAGAGCGAATTTTTTTAATCGCTGTAAGATTGGGCTGTTTATTAAGATATTTAACTAATTTCTCATAGGTAATATAATCTTCTTTATTTTCCTTAAATAATTCTTCAAGCTCTAAATTTTGAGTTTTAGCGTCCATTTTTTTCCTTTTACAAAGATAAATTTGCGATTTTAGCTTATTTTTGCTTAACTTTTGTATAATCGACTTTAAAGCAGTTTTCTTAAGTTTTAACACTTACAAATTTATTATCATTTTTTAATTAAAATTTGATAAAATCACAACTTTTAATCAAAATTAAGGAAAATGCGTGGAAATCAGTTATTATGAAATTTTAGAAATAACACAAAGTGCCGATAAAGAAAGCATTAAAAAAGCTTATAGAAAACTAGCCTTAAAATATCATCCTGATAGAAATCAAGGAGATAAAGAAGCTGAAGACAAATTTAAACTTATCAACGAAGCCTATGAAGTTTTAAGCGATGATGAAAAAAGAGCTATTTATGATAGATACGGCAAAGAAGCTTTAAAGAGTAGGGCTGGCGGAAGTGCTGGTTTTGGTGATTTTGAGGATATTAGAGATATTTTTACAAGTTTTTTTGGAGAAGGTTTTGGCGGCAGGAAATCGCGACAAAAAAATAATGAAGATAAATTTAACGCCGATTTTGTTGTGGGGCTTAATCTTAGCTTTAAAGAAGCTGTTTTTGGTTGCACAAAGGAAATTGATTTTACCTATAAAAACTCGTGCAAAACTTGTAATGGCAGTGGGGCAAAAGACGGCAAAATGCAAACTTGTCCTAAGTGTCAAGGTAGAGGGCAAATCGTTATGAAGCAAAGCTTTTTGTCTTTTGCGCAAACTTGTCCTGATTGTAGTGGTAGCGGAAGCTGTGCGAGTGATAAGTGTCCGCAGTGCAAGGGGCTTGGCTATGAAGAGCTTAAAGATAAGGTTGAGCTTAAAGTGCCTGAGGGTGTGGATAGTGGAATGAATTTGAGGGTTAGCGAAAAGGGAAATATTACTAAAAATGGCATTAGGGGGGATTTATTTGTTAAAATTCACGCAGAAGAAGATGAAACTTTTATCCGTGATGATGAAGATATTTATATAGAATTTCCTGTTTTTTTCACACAAGCTATTTTGGGTCAAAGCGTGAAAGTTCCTACAATTCGCGGTGAAGCGACTTTAAATTTGCCAAAAGGTGCAAAAGATGGGCAAAGATTTGTGCTTGAAAATGAGGGCGTTAAAAATGTTCGCAGTTCGCATATAGGTAGGCAAATTGTGCAAATTGCCATTAAATTTCCAAACTCACTTAATGAAGAGCAAACAAAACTTTTAGAGCAATTAAGCGAAAGTTTTGGCATTAAGGATGGTATGCATCACGAGCAAAAAGGCTTATTTGATAAAATAGCCACTTGGTTTAAGGGCTAGTTAGCCCTTTGAAGTAGTTCTAATATAGATCTTTGTGCATTATCATCGTCTATATCGACTTTAAAATAAATTTCAACTCTATTATTTGCAAGATCGCTTGGAGTGTGATTGAGTAAAGGCTCATTAAAACCATAACTTTTAATGCTAAGTTTTCCCACACTTACTCCGCCATCAATAAAATAATTCATCACAGCCTTAGCTCTTTCATAGCCTAATTCAAAGCTTCTTAAAGCACTATCACTATTATCCGTAAAGCCACGAATTTCGATTTTTGCTTGCGGTGGCAAACTTAAAGAAAGTTGTGCCATACGCTTGAGATAATCTTGCACATCGGCAGAGACAATTTCCGCACTATTTTTAGCAAATTCTACGCGTGAGGGGAGATTAAGAGCGATTTGATTTTCGGATTGATCGAGGGCAGCTTTAAGTTTTTTAATTGTTTCTTGCTGACTTAAAGTCAGTCTTTTTAGCGCCTCAACTTCATCATTTGGAGTTCTTGAAGCACCTGCGTGCTTTTCAGTATTTTGACTTTCTGTTTTAACCGCTTGAGTTGTTGTGTAATCGAAAATTTTTACAAATTCCGTTTTTAAAGCCTCGACCTTAGCGGGATTTGTTTCGGAAATAGCCCAAAGTGCAATAAAAAGTGCCAAAAGCAAACTTAAAAAATCCGCATAAGGCACAGCCCATTTTTCACCAGCTGGACATTCAGGACACTTATGTTTTTTAGCCATTTTTACCCTTTGTCAAATTGTGAAATTCTTGGGTCATCGTGGCTTAAGAAATTAAAAAGTTTTGCTTCTAAATCTCTAGGATTTGCCCCTTCAGCTATACCCTTAATCGCTTCAGTAATGACAACTTGCTCTTTGACAAAATCCATGCCGTTAGCCTTCATTTTTCTTCCCCAAGGGGCAAAAAGCGCATAAGCTCCAAAAATTCCCGTAACAGTAGCGGTAAATGCACCAGAAATTCCCGCCGCCATAGCTTGAGGATTATCCAAAAGTTTTAACGCAAGGATAAGTCCAAACACCGCTCCAACAAGTCCCATTGTGGGGCAGGTTTCTCCAAAGACTATCCAGTATTCCGCACATTCTTTATAATGTTCCTCTAATTGTTCAGTTTGAATCTCCATACTTTCGTGAATTTCTTCAAAGCTTTTGCCATCGACTAACATCATCATAGCATTTTTTAAAAATTCGTTTTCAATCTCATTTGTTCTTGATTCTAAGGCTAAAAGTCCATCTCTACGCGCGATAATAGCAAATTCTATAAGTTGTGCAATGCGTTCTGGTAAATTCACGCCAGACCCCTTAAAAACGACTTTTAGCTCTTTATAAGCGGCTTTAACAATCTTTTTGTGTGTCGAAGTCATAGCACAAAAAGCTGCCGTTGGCATCACGATAAGAAATGATGAGAAGTGCAAAACATGCAGAGGATTTCCCCCTTCTAAAATATCCCCCACAGAGATACTAGTAACAGCTAGCACCATTCCAAGTATGGTTGTTAAATCCATTTTTTATTACTCCTTCACTTTAAAGCGCCCCAGTTTTTAGCGATACTTGAACTTGTTTTTAAATTAACTTTTAATTTTACTATATTTTCCATAATATCCTTAGCTCTTTTTTCAAATTTTTCACATAATTCATCTTTAACTTCGAAAATTAGCTCATCGTGAATTTGCAAAATAAGCCTTTTATCTGCATCAAGCTCCTTATAAAGTTCTAGCATAGCAAGTTTGATAATGTCCGCAGCCGAGCCTTGAAGTATGGAATTTATGCTTTCTCTTTCATACATCGCTACTTGCATAGGTTTTGCATTAGCAAAGTCAAAATAACGCTTTCTACCGCTTAATGTGCTGATAAAACCATTAATTTTTGCATCATTTTTCACTTTTTCAAAAAAGCTTTTAATACTTGTGAAATTAGCAAAATACCTTTCTATATAAGTTTTTGCTAGACTTGCTTCTATCTTTAAATTCTGGCTTAAGGTTTTATAGCCCATACCATAAATAAGTCCAAAATTAATGCTTTTAGCAATGCTTCTTGTTTCATAATTACTCTCACCAAAAATCATTATAGCCGTTCTTGCGTGTATATCTTCATCATTTTTAAAGGCTTCTAAGAGCTTTTCATCTTCGCTAAAATGTGCGAGCATTCTAAGCTCTATTTGGGAATAGTCAAGACTGATAAAGCTAAAGCCATCTTCTGCGATAAAGCAAGATTTATAGTCCTTAGCATATTGTCCGTGGGCTGGGATATTTTGCAAATTTGGCTCTTTGGAAGAGAGGCGTCCTGTGGCTGTGCCTGTTTGTAAAAAACTTGAATAAATACGCGAATTTTCATCTTTTAAAGCAAGTTTTAATAGGGGCTCACAATAGGTCGAGTAAAGCTTGGCAAGCTCTCTATAAGCTAGAATTTTACTCACGACAGAGTGCTTATCTGTCAGACTTTCTAGCACTTTTTCATCGGTAGAATAGCCCGTTTTTGTCTTTTTGGCACTAGGGAGCTTAAGCTTTTCAAAAAGCACATCGCCTACTTGCTTAGGGGAATTAAGATTAAATTTATCATCGCAAAGCGTGTAAATTTCTTCACTTAAAAGCTTGATTTCTTTTTCAAATTCTTGCATTAAATTTTGAAGCTTTTGCGTTTCTAATTTAATGCCACTTTGTTCCATTTTTCTTAAAACTTCTATAAAATTAAATTCGCTTTCAAAGCCAAGTTTTAGTAAATTTGGCTCTAAATTTTTTAAAAAATATAAGTAAAATCTTAAGGTGATATAAGCATCCTCAGCTGCATATTTGCAAGCCTTTTCAAGCTCTACACTAGCAAAATTTTCTCCTTTTTTTACCACGCTTTCAAAATGCAGAGTTTTATAATCAAAAAGTCTTAGAGCTAAATCGTCCATATTAACACGCAAAGTTGGATTATAAAGCCACGCTAAAATCATCGTATCGGCATATTTTTTGGGAGGGGTGAGTTTAAAATTATTTTCAATTATGGCAAAATCGTATTTTAAATTATGCCCTATGATAAAATGAGAATAAATTTGCCCCAAAGCTCTTTTTGCCGCTTGCATTGAAATTTGACTAGGCACTGCTAGATAAGTGTGATTTAACGGCACATAAAAGGCTTCATTTTCACTCACACAAAAGCTAAAGCCTACGATTTTAGCTTCTCTTACATTAAGCCCTGTTGTTTCAGTATCAAAGGCGATAATGCTCTCACTCTCAAGGCTTTCAAGCTTATCAAAAAGCGTGTTCTCATCGAGGATTAAGGTCGCTTTAAAGCCTAAATTTTGATTACGATTTTGAGGATTTGCCTTTAGCTTTTTAAGTAAAGAATTTAGCTCAAAACGCTCTAAATAATCAAGCACCCTTAAAAGAGGCTCTTCTTGCGTATAGACGCTTTTTTCTATCAAATCCTCTAAATCTAAATCTTCATACAAACTAGCAAGTTTTTTGCTCAAAAAGGCATTTTCTTTGCCCTCTAAAAGCAAATTTTTACTTCTTTCATTACGCACAAAACTCAAATTTTCATAAATTTCTTCAATATTACCAAACTCATCAAGCAAATTTTTAGCACCCTTAGCACCTATGCCTTTAACGCCCGGGATATTATCTGCACTATCTCCACAAAGAGCTAAGAAATCTTTAATTTGCGAAGGTTTTACTCCGTATTTTTCCAAACAAGCCGCTTCATCATAGTCATTTTTAGAAATGGGACTATAAATGCTAACTTTTCCATCTTTAATAAGCTGGTAAAGGTCCTTATCCTGCGTGATAATACGCACGAAAATGTCCTTATCATTACAGCTTTTTACCACAGAAGCGATGATGTCATCAGCTTCATAATATTCTTTAGAAATGCTTACAAAGCCCATTTTTTCTATCATCTCAATGCAAATGGGAATTTGAGCTAAAAGCTCAGGTGGGGGAGGAGTGCGATTTGTTTTATAATTAGGGTCAATCTCACTACGAAAGGTTTTGCCCTTAGAATCTAGAGCGAAGATGATATAATCACTCTTATATTCATTTTTAAGTGAGTAAATGAAATTTGCAAAGCCACTTACCATACCACTTGGCTCACCTTTTGAATTTTTGAAATTTTTTAAAGCATAAAAAAGCCTAAAAAAAAAGCCAAAAGTATCAATAATCGTTAAAGTTTTCATTAAATGCCTTTTTTTGCTTATTATAACGAATTTTTGATACTCGCGTTATAAATTAAAAATGATATTCTGCCTTAAATAATCCACTTGCACCACTTTCACCTCTAAAGGTTGTTTGAAAATTGGCATTAATTCCTAGTGTTAAAGCATTATTAATTTTATAATCTGTCATTAAATCAAGATTATAAGTTACCTTATCACCTTGTAAATCATATCCTATAAAGCGATTTGAGCCGTCAATTCCTATGCGAATTTTATCATTGCTACTATGAATAGCCTTTTTACCAGATATTCCTGCACTAAAAAATAAATTTTCATTTATATAAGCATATTCAGCACCCAAAATTCCATTCAACGCGCGGTAATCATAATCCGCAATTTTCATAATATCAAGCGTATATCCTGCCATTTGATTAACAACATACTCAAGCCCCAAAATAGGCTTAATAGCTTGATTTTCATTTAGTTCAAAGGCATATTTGTAAATCCCACTTACGCCAAAACTATAATCCGTCATCTTAGCTGTAGCCAAATCATTATATTTTTTACTTTTGCCTATAATATAATTAGCATTTACTTGCAGTTCGTGAGCATTGTGAGTTAAAGCACTATATAAACCAAAGCCGTAATTATTTACATTATCATTATAGCCACCATTATCAGCATAGCTTCTACCAAAACTTACAAAAGCACCTAAAATCATATCATTTTCATCGAAGCTAAACTGCCTATCATAGCCTATATTGGTGTTAAAATATTTTAAATACCCACTTCCCTCAAAGTATCCGCCTCCAGTGTTTATCCACATATTATTAGCCAAATAATCGTTACTCATAGGATAAACCAAAGGCACATCACTTGCAAGTGAGGCGTATAAATAAGAGCCGATTTCATTGCTTGCTCTTAGATTATTGATTTTAATAGAATTAATTCTTTTACTTGTGATTTTATTATGATGATTGATTTGCTGTAAATTTGCATCTTGACTTAGGGTTTTGGCGATATCTTTAGCATCATCATCAACCTTTTGAATTCTTGCAACAATTCTATTAATAGCACTCGTATTATTTCTGTTAAAAGCTACATCTAAAACCAATGGGTGATTTGGATTTGCGGTAATTAAGTCATTAAGTAAAAAAAGTTGATGATAATTAGCACGATTGCCGATAGTATTCATTATATCATTAGCATTGACTTGATTATCCTTTGTAAAGCTTAGTTTTATGCCTGTATCTGTTTTCGTAGCGAGGGCTTGAACCTTACTATTGCTATCCTGCCCTTCAAAACTTACCAAAAGATCCCCTTCAGTTGTCAGCTTTTTAAGTAAAACCATATCATACACATTTCCTATATCAATTGTCTCTTTATCTAAATTTTTAACAAAACTTACGAACACCCTCCCCTTATCCAAAAATTTCATTTCCGTATCTCTAAGCTCAAGTGCTAAAAATTTCTTATCTCCCGCACCACTACCCACATCACTTAACTTTAAAGCTTCCGTTATGTCAATGTGCTTTACATTCCAAGCAATATTATCATTTTGCTTATGGCTTAGATTCTTAGCCCTTAAGCGTGAAGTGTCATCAAACTTAGAGCTATTGAGTGAAAAAGTGGAATTAAGATTATCAAAAGCTAGGGTAGAAGCCTTTAAATTCACATTTTGAGGGATTTTTGAACCATCAGCGACATTTAGGGTTGATTGACTAACATTGATTGTTTTACCTAAATTTTCATTTTGAGTGTTTAAGGATACGGTGCTATTTTCTATTTTTAACTCATCAATGCTAAGTTGTGATTTCTCATCGACTGAAATAGCATTGTTTGTATTTTTGATATGTAAAGATTTTGCTGTAAGTTTTGCTTCATTTTCTAGCTTCAAGCCCTTTTCTAAAAGCGTGATTTCATCATTACTAGCTGTTAGGGTAGCCTTATTTAAATCCACACTTGCGCTAAATTGCTTAATGCCTTGCGAAGTGATAGTAGAGTCTTGACTAGCCTTTAAATTTCCTTGATAAGTGATAGTATCTTTCACATCGGCGCTAAGGCTTTGACTTTGTATGCTTTGACTTAAAGATTTACTATCGCTATTATCGATATAAAGGGTTTTGCTATTAAGAGTGAGAGTTGAGCCGTTATTTAGCGTAATGTCTCCCTCTACATTAGCATTTCTTTCGATGAAAAGTTTAGAGCCATTATCAAGTGTGATATTTCCCTTATATCCTCTTTGTATCCAGTCAGGCTGGTTAAAAGTTACGGTTTGATTGACAACTTTATGTCCTTGACCCATTTGATCAGCTTTGTTTCTATCATATTTATTAATATAATGTCCCACCTTACAATCAGATATGCCTAACCAGCTAACACCAACGCAACCATTTTCCCAAGTCGCGTGTGGCACAGGCTTACCTTGTAAAACAATATGCTGATTACTCCCATTTAAAGTGCCGATGTCAAATCCTCCGTCAAAGATAATTTCTCTATTTGTTGGACTCGCATTATTTTTCGCACTTAGCGTAGAATTTCCTATTTGGATCTTTGTATTCCCACTAATATTTGCGTGTATGATTGTTTTATTCGAATTATTAAGATTAAGGGTAGAAATTTTATCTTTATTTTCATTTGTAATTAAAGCATTTGAATTATAAGCCTTAACCCCACTCATACTTACGCTATGTCCGTTTAAATCAAGCGTTCCTCCACTTTTACTAAAACTTACATCAAAACTGCTTATTGCGTTTTCACTATCGATAACTAGCTTACCGTCTTTATTTCCTAAATACGCTCCATTAAAGCTATTTTCAGCCTTGAGTCTAACGACACCCTCCCCCATACGCAATTTACCGTTTGTCTGCTTTGTTACTTCGAGTTCGCCCTTGCCGATTTTATGTAAATCGCCACTAACTCCTGTGTTCCACACAACCTTAGAATCTTCTTCTGCTATATCGATCCCAGCACCAGCAAAGGAGCCATTATCTCCTGTAATATTAAGCGTTTTACCTCCCCCCCTAAGTATAATACCTCCCCCTCCTTGATTAATTTGACTGCTTATACTAATTGTCCCACTCTCATTATAAACGCTGTCTTTATTATTTTCTGCGATATAATTCCCATTTGCTTGCCTTTCCACCTCATATTCTTTTTTAAATCTATCAAGCTCACTTGGAAGTACAAACCCCCAAGTTGTACTATAAACTTGCTTCCCATTTTTAAGTACTCCAGCCCAAGTTGTCCCAACAAGCTCCCATTCTTTCGTTCTATTATTAAATATAAAAGCGGGGCTTCCGCTATCACCAGTATTTGTAGCACCTTTAAGGGGACCATAATTATTATTATTTGTTACCACCATTAAATCCCCATCTCGAATATCACTTGATTTGATATAAAATAATCCACCTGCCCTAGTTGAACTTTTTACAGAATCTCCAGCATTAGGATTGCCGTCCCAATGCTTAAAACTCATACGCCCATTGCCACTTCTATATACAACAACACGATTTTGTCCTTGATATTTAGTTTCATAATCTTCAATATTATTTTTTATCGTGCGTATATCGGTAATTTTATAACCGCCTTCTACAATAAATTTATTTGTTCTTGTAAATGCAGAATCACCACTATATGGCTTCATTTTCATTTCATTATACTGTGTATCGCCAAGATGAATTGTTTTTTTAAGCTCTTTAGTTACTTGACCATTGCGATTAGTTTGAACGGTAACATGTTTTGATGAAGCCGTATAAGCACCGCCGACTGAAGTGCGATTAGAGCCATCAAATTTGGAAAAATCAGGAAAGGGTAAATCGGGCAAAGCGACCTTTGAGCCGTCTTTTTTAATAATGCTAAGATTAGTCGCTCCGGGAGTAAATTGCCCTAAATTCTGTCCAAAGTCTAAATAATCTCTCGTATAAAAATTATCCTTATCTACATTCATCGCATACAAACTTTGTGCCACCGCAACTGATAATAAAAATGCCCTTGTCTTCATCAATTATCCTTTTAAATATATAAAATCAAGATTATACCAAAAATATGATAAGAATTAGATAAAAATTTATTTATTCTTGGTTTAAATAAAAACTAATATAGAAATATTTTAAAATATTATTACATCATCGCACAAAGCCAAAGTCCCAAAAGTCCGAAAAAGCACAAAGGGCACGATAAGCAAAGCTGCTAGCATATATTGCAAAAAGCTAATGCTAATTCCGTAGCGTTTAAGGCTAAAAAGCCAAAGCAAAGTCGCTAGTGAGCCAATGGGAGTAAGCTTTGCCCCGACATTGCAGCCGAGCAAATGAGCAAAAATAAATGCGTTGCTAGAATCCTTTAGCACTAAATCCCCTAGCAGGACCATAGGTAAATTATTTATCACACTAGAGCCAAGACTTGAAGATATACCTACGCTAAAGATTTGTGCGAACAATGGCAGAGTATCAAAAGCCCTTCAGCCAACAAGCCCCATATTATTTAGCCCAAATACCACGATAAATAACCCCAAGCTAAAAGTTACAATACCTAAAGGGGCAAGTTTAAGCATTTGTGTGAGTGCAATTTTGTGCGTTAGGATTCCACACAGCGTGCTTAAAAATGCCACGCCTAGCGCAAAGAGCAATGCCAAAGAGCAAAAGTAAGGTTAAGGCAAAACAAAATAGCGTAATACTAGGCTTTGGCAAAGCTTGTGTATGCACTTTAAACTCTAGCGTTTTTGGGAGTTTGCGTGTAAATAAAATCCAAAATAGCACGAGGGTAGCAAGGATCACAAAAAGCTGTGGTAATGCCATAGTTAAAGCGAAATCGATAAATTTGATTGTAAAAAAATCTGCGGTGATGATGTTTGTGAGATTTGAAAAGATAAATGTATTTGAAGCAAAATCGCTCATAAATCCTAACCCCACACAAACGCCACATCGCTCAAACTCACAATCCCAAGCAAAGTGCCGCCCCAAGAGAGCTATACACCCACAAAGGCAAATTAAAAGGACGGATATAAATGCAAAGTAAAGTGAGTATAAAAATGATGAAGCCTACATAACTCATAAAAATTTTCCATCATAGTCAATAAATTATTTAAAACAACAAAGAGAGTTTTATAAAATAGCAGAGAAAATATCCTATAAAAATTTGTGAGACTTGCATACATACCTCTGATTTTATTTTGAGAAGAAGTGTATTAAAATTGTATCAATAAATCAAGATTGATACAATTAATTTGAGAATTCAAAGATGTTTTTCTCATTTTAAAACATTTGTTATAATTTCAAAATGTTTGATTTGGAGTTAGAATAATATTATGGGAATTTTGACGAAATTAGAACTTGAATATGATGTCGATGAAGTGGAGAAATTTTTAGAATTTTTTCGCACGATGTGCGATGGGTTTGAGCCTTTGATTATAAAACTTGGAAATGATAAGATGAAATATAAAGAAGCTATAAATGAGCTTGAAACTCTAGCACACAATACCGCTTGGGCTGCGAGGAGACTGAGCTTAGATGAGGTAACGGACCTTTGTGTGTTTTGTGAGGAGATGATGGCACAGGCAAAGCGTTTTGAGGGACCTGCGAGTGAGGAATTTATGGACTGGATGCTTTTGCTTGGCGATCAGTTTGAGAAATATTGTAGAAGTTATGAAAATGATGCTTCTGTTTTAGCTATTTTTAATCCTTTAATTGTTAATGTTCCAAATGTTATTTCTAAATAATGGGGACGATCTGGCTTCGACAGGAGTAGTTTGACTAGGATGGCATACCGCTTTGGGCAAGCGTAAAAAGCCTAAATAAAATTAAACGCAAACAACGCGAAATTTGCTCCTGCTTACGCTAAAGTTGCGTGAGTTCAGTTGAGCCTAGAGCTTGAGCGATACTATCTAGCTTAAGTTTTAGTCATTTTTGGTAGTGTAGTTTTAAGGCTTGACGCACCTTAGGGCGAAGTTTAGTCTAGTCAAATTTTTAAGTTTTGGAAGATGAGCGGAATTTGATGAAAAAGTCATCTTTGCTAAGTATGTAGAGGTCTTTTTTGGGCTATTTTTGGACAGGGGTTCAATTCCCCTCGTCTCCACCACCACAAGGTTACAATGCAAATTTTAAAATTCTTTCAATTTTCAAATGCTTATCGTTATAATAGTGATTCCTTACTCTTAAGTGCTTTTGTTTTAGAGGATAAATTAAATCAAAAAACACTTTTAGATGTAGGTGCTGGCTGTGGGATTATAGGGATTTTACTTAAAAGTTTTAACACAAATTTAAAGCTTTCTTTATTGGAGCTTCAAAAAGAAAATATTATGCTAATTCAAGAAAATTTAAAGCAAAATAATTTTGAAGCGGAAATTTTACATAAAGATTTTAAAGAATTTAAAAATGAAAAGCGATTTGACTGCATCGTTTGTAATCCCCCTTTTTATAGGCAAGAAGCGCAAAAAAGCACGAATTTACATAAGAGTATGAGTAAAAGTGCTTCTTTTTTACCGCTTGAGGATTTGGTTAGGGGCGTTAATTCTTTACTTACTCCGCGTGGAGTGTTTTATTTTTGTTATGAGGCTTTGGCTTTGAGTGAAATTTGTGTGATTTTAGAGAAATACAAGCTAAAAATGACTAAAATTCGCTTTATTCATAGCAAAAAGGGTGTTAAAGCAAGGCTTATTTTAGTAAAAGTAGCTAAAAGTGCAAAAAGTCTTTGCGAAATAAGTTCACCCTTATTTGTCTATGAGGAAGGAATTTTAAGCAAGGAAATGAGAGAGCTTAACACGAAATTTAGGATTGAAAGTTATGATTTTAAAAGAGGGCTTTAAATATAGCTTTGATGAAAGTAAATGCGAAAGTTGCGGGGGTAAATGCTGCACGGGAGAAAGTGGTAATATTTTTGTTAATCAAGAAGAAATTAGACTTTTAAGAGAGCATTTTAAGCTTGACGAATTAGAATTTAGGGAGCGTTTTTTAAGAAAGGTTGGCTTTAAATTTAGCTTAAAAGAAAAGGAATTTGAGGATGGCTTTGCTTGTATTTTTTTTGATATAAAGAGGAGAAATTGTTCCATTTATGCTTTGCGTCCTACGCAGTGTAAAAGCTTTCCCTTTTGGGACTATTTTAAAACACATAAAAAGGAATTGGAAAAAGAATGTATAGGAATTACTTATTTATCTTAATCGCCTGTCTTTTTTTAGGAGCTTGTGCGGATAAGAATCATCACATTGAAGCAGAATTTAAACCTGTGATGGAAAATACGCTTGATAAGGATTTAATGAAAGCTTTTGTGTGTGAATATTATGGCGAATTTGAGTGTGCTAGGGACATTTACTTAAATTTGTATGAAAAAAATGGCGAGGCTAAATTTTTAGAGCAGGCTTTCTTTTTAAGTCTAACGCATAATTTAGGCAAAACAAAAGAACTTAATGAAAAAGCACAAAAATTTCTTCAAACAAATCCTAACATCAAGCGTTTAAGTGTGCTTTACTCTCTTTCAAATATGGACTTAGCAAAGGCACAGAAATTAACTCTTGAGCTTTTAAAAAATGATGATTATCCCGGAAATTACGAGCTTTATGGAGATATTTTACTAAGGAAAAATCAGCTCAAAGAAGCCTTAAAATATTATAAAATCGCCTATAAGCAACTACCAAATGAAGCAATGGCATTAAAAATGATAGGAATTTACACACTTTTAAATGACATTAAAGGTATGAAGAAATTTCTTATTGATATGCGTCAAAAGCAAAGCTGCACTTTAAAAACTTGTGTATTTTTATCAAAAATTTATTTAGATGAGAGAAATTATAAAGAGCTTGAAAGTCTTTATTTAGAGCTTTATGAATTAAGCTTTAATGAGAATTTTTTACTCGCTTTGATTGAAATTTATATCAAGCAAAATCAAAGGCAAAAAGCCCTAGATTTAGCCTTTCAGTATGACTTAGACGATGAACTTAAGGTTTTTTTATTACAAAATTTAAAGCGTTTTGACAAGGCAAAAGAATTAAGCCTAAAGCTTTATGAAAAAAATGGAGATAAGGAGCATTTGCTTCGTGCGGCGGTATTTGAATTTGAAGAAGCTAGTTTTAATACAAAGCCTAGTTTAGAGGTCGCTAAAAGTGTGGCTAAAAAATTTGAAAAAGCGATGACAAAAGAGAATTCCCCCCTTTATTTAAATTATTATGGTTATTTGCTGATTGATTATGACTTAGATGTTAAAAAGGGTATGGAATTTGTGGAGCTTGCTCTTCAAAAAGAGCCGAATAATTTTTATTATTTAGACTCTTTGGCGTGGGGCTATTATAAATTAAAAGATTGCAAAAAGGCTTGGGGGCTTTTAGAAAAGACTTTTGTGGATAAAGAATTCGCAAATTCGAGTGAAAGCAAAGAGCATCAAAAAGCGATAAGGGCTTGTTTAAATGATCTTAGATGAAATTTTTTTAAAAACAAAAGAAGAATTAGAAAAGCGCAAATTTACTCTACCTTACGATATGCTTGGACGCTCTTTAGCGGCTAATCCCTTTTTTCCAAAAGATGTTTGCAAGGCGTTAAAAAGAGTTGGTAATGAGATAAAAATCATCGCTGAAGTGAAAAAGGCTAGTCCTAGTAAGGGAATTTTAAGAGAAGATTTTGACCCTTTAAATATAGCCTTAAATTATGAAAAAAATTCCGCCGCCGCACTTTCTATTTTAACGGAGCCTTTTTATTTCAAAGGCTCTTTAGAATATCTTAGTCTTATACGCCGTTATACGCAAATTCCTTTGCTTAGAAAGGATTTTATTTTCGATGAGTATCAAATTTTAGAAGCTTTGGTTTATGGGGCGGATTTTGTGCTTTTAATCGCAAAAATGTTAAGCACAAAAGAGCTTAAGGCACTTTTGGAATTTAGTAGGCATTTGGGACTTGAAGCCTTAGTGGAGATTCACAATAAAGAAGATTTAACAAAAGCGATTTTAGCTGGAGCTGATATTATCGGGATTAATCATAGAAATTTGGACGATTTTACTATGGATATGAGTCTTTGCCAGAAGCTTATCCCTCAAATTCCAAATTCTAAAATTATCATTGCAGAAAGTGGTTTAGAAGATAAGGAATTTTTGAAAGAGCTTCAAAAAATAGGCGTTGATGCTTTTTTAATCGGCGAATATTTTATGAGACAAAATGATGAGGGTAAGGCTCTTAAAGCCTTATGTGAGGATTAATGGAGCATCTTTACGCACCTTGGAGAAGCGAGTATTTAAATGGTAAAAGTGAGCAATGTCCCTTTTGCCTATGTGTAAGTGAACTTCAAAAAGATAAAGAGCTTGGCATACTTTTTAGGGCAAAACATTGTTTTGGTGTGATGAATCGCTATCCTTATACGCCGGGGCATTTTATGGTTATCCCTTATAAACACGAAGAACATATAGAGAATTTAAGCGAAGAAGTGTGGGTGGAAATGAGTCTTTTTGTGAGAGAGGGAGTGCAAATTTTAAAAGAGCACTTAAAAGCGAGTGGGGTTAATATCGGTATGAATTTAAGCGTAGCTGCTGGTGCTGGTATAGCACCGCATTGCCATTATCATTTAGTGCCGCGTTGGATAGGAGATACGAATTTCATCACTTCCATAGGACAAACGAGGGTTTGCGGTGTGGATTTAGAAAAAATTTATCACAAACTACTTAAGGCTTTTAATGCTAGAAGAGCTTGATTATGCAGAGTTTTTAAAGCAAAAATTTGATGCTTTAATTGATGCGAGAAGTCCGCTTGAATACTCTCACTCTCATCTTAATAAAGCCTTGAATTTTTACGCCTTAAATAGCGAAGAACATCAAGAAATAGGCATTTTATATAAGCATAATCAAGCCAAAGCCAAAGCTAAGGGCGCTGAGTATATTTGTGCCAATATGGCAAAACATATCCCTCTTTTTACAGACAAGTTTAGAATCGGTGCTAAGGTTGGAATTTATTGTGCTAGAGGAGGTTTGCGTTCAAAGTCTATGGCGGTGATTTTAAGTGAGCTAGGATATAGGGTTGTGCGTTTAAGGGGTGGCTTTAAGGCTTATAGAGCGTATTTAAACGACTTTTTTTCAAAACCTTTGCAATGTGAATTACTTGTGCTATGTGGTAATACAGCTTGTGGGAAAACGGAGCTTTTGGAGCTTTTAGGGCATTCCATTAATTTAGAAAAAATGGCAAATCACTTAGGCTCTTCTTTTGGAGATATTTTAGGAAAGCAGCCTAGCCAAAAGGCTTTTGATGAGGCTTTATTTTATTCTATGCAAACAAAACTTGCCTTTATAGAAAGCGAAAGTCGTAAAATAGGCAAGATAACCCTACCCCTAAAGCTTTATGAAGCGATGCAAAAAAGCTTCAAAATTCATTGTTTTGCTTCACTAGAAAAGAGAATTGAGCGTATAGAAGGGCTTTATAAGGCTAAGATGAATGCGGTCAATTTTTATACTTCTTTAAGAAAAATTAGTCCTTATATTAGCCTTAATTTGCGTTTAGATTTAGAGGACGCTTTTAAAAAGGAACAATGGCAAAAACTCATTGCTATGCTTTTGGAGTATTATGATAAAAGCTATAAAAAAAGCTCACAAATTCACTATGAGCTTTTAACAGATGATCTTTTAAAAGCTAAAAAAGAGCTTATGGCTCTTTATGAAGAAAGGCTTAAAGTCCTAAAGCAATTTTAAAGCCCATAAATACGGCTGCTGCCATTAAGCCTGCTGCTGGTAGGGTGAATAATCCACGCCAAGCCTATAGGCTTCATCATAATCCAATTTGCATTTTTAGAATAAAGCCCAATACCCAAAACCGCACCGATTAAAATGTGTGTGGAGCTTACAGGAATTCCAAGCTGAGTGGCTAAAAGTATGACTATGCTAGCACCAAGTTCTGCACTAAAGCCTGTTGTAGGGCGTATGGAGGCGAGTTTTTGACCAACTGTTGTGATAACTTCTTTTCCTAAGAACCATAATCCTATTACCAAAGACACGCCAAACATAGCAAGAGCGGCAAAAGGCACAGGAGAGGTGGCATTAGTTTTAAGCACATCTAAAATGGCTGAAAAGGACCTATGGCATTAGCAATGTCATTTGCTCCGTGTGAAAAGGCGAAACTTGAAGCGGTAAAAATTTGAAACCAAGAGAAAATTCTATCGGTTGTTTTGTTAAGTTCCGTTTTTTTTCACTATGCTTACAACCGCAAAGGTAACGACATAACTAATTGTGCCTAAAATTCCCACTATCCAAAAATTCTGCAAAAGATCTAAAGTGCTGACATTATTTAAGCCCTTAAACAAAAACATTGAAGCAATAACCATAGTCCCTAAACAAGCGATAATTGGCATATGGGTTTTTAAAATTCCATAAATATCAATGGCTTTTTCTTTAAATTCTTTAATTTTATTTTTATAAAAACTTTCATCATCATCTAAGGCTATGATACTAAGCTCTCTAATTTGCTCTTCATCGCTTTTTCTAAGCTCATTAAAAAATTCTTCTTTAAATTGTTTTTTTGCTTTTTTAAGCTCTTTGATGTCTTCATTTAAATTTTTAGCAGGCTTTAAAATTTTTTTATCTATATAAGAATAGATGATGTAAGCGACCAAACCGCCTAAAAGTGGCGAAGCAATCCAACTTATGGCTATTCTTAAAATTTCACTCCACTTCACCATAGCTAAGGTTTGAGTGCCATCAAATTCCAAAAGTCCCATCATAATACTAGCACCTACTATGCTATGTGTGGTTGAAACAGGTAACCCTCTTTTAGTCGCTATAAAAATCCAAAGCTTAAAAGTGCAGCCAACATAATGGCGACAAAAAGCATAGGATCAAGTGAGCTTGGGAAATTGACTATCCCGCTTCTTATCGTTTTGGTTACCTCTCCTCCTGCAAAAATCGCCCCACTTAGTTCAAAAACTGCGACGATAATTAAGGCTTGTTTAATGGTAACCGTCTTAGCTCCAACGCTCGTTCCAAAGGAATTTGCTACATCATTACCACCTATATTAAATGCCATAAAAATACCAAAGATAGAGGCAAGGATAAAAAGTATAACTTGATGAGAGGCAACATAATTAAAACCCCAAATCATAAAAAAACTGAACTAATGGCAAAAATGCTAAGGCGAGAAAATTATCTTTTTTCAAAGCGAAACCTTTGTGCTAAAGTAAAATGACAATTGTAATATCCTAAACTGAAAAATTTAACAAAAGTGTTTTAAATATAACTTAATAAATTCTAAATTTACTTTTATTTGTTTTTATTTTTTATAATGAGAAATGATGAAAAAGACATTGATAGGGATTTTGTTGTGCCTTTTTGCACAAAATTCTTTTATTTTTGCAGATGTATTGGGTAAGGCTTTAGAGGAAAATAAAGAGGGCAATTGGACGCGTTTTAAATTTAAATATGAAAATAATACGCCAGAGGTGCAAGAAGAAAGCGTAGATTTTCAAGCAGCTTTAAATTCCGCTCTTTCAAGTGCTTTTGAAAAAAATAATGGCATTGATCAAACGGAAGGGAATTTAGATTTTCAAAATGAAAATTTTCAAATGAAAAACCTCACTTCTCTTTATGAAGGAGAAAACGACTCCTTGCTTTTTCAAAAAGAAATTTTCGTTTCTCAAGAAAGCTATAATTATTCTGGTGGCTTGATTAATCGCTATATGCACGAGAATTTTTTGTTTGGCGTTAATGGCTTTATCGATAAGCACAAAGAAGAAAATAGCGATAGTTCGAGTTTTGGTGGGGAATTTGGCTATGCAAATACGCTTAAAGCTTATACAAATTATTATATGCCTCAAGATAAAAGCGTGGAGAGGAATTTGCAATTAGGTCTTAGCTTTGTTGTTCCGTCTTACGAATCCGTCATTTTTGATGTGAGTAAGGATAATGAAAAGGCAAATTATCAAATCACCTATAAGCCTTATAAGGTGCTTAATTTCAATCTTTTTCAAAGTCAAAATAAAGAAGATGAAATTCAAAATGCCGTCCGCGTAGGCTTTAATTTTAGCTTAAATAAAAGTTTTTTAAGACAATTAAAAGAAGATGAAAGCAAATTTGAGGAAATTAATCGTTACGATTTCTTTCAAAGAAATCGTTAGTTTAAAGTTTCGTTGCGAAATTTTTCAGGATGATTGATAGCGTAATTGAATTTCTCCCAGTCAATTTGCTTATCCCAAATGCCAACGATAAGTGCGGCGACACTATTTCCGCACAAATTTCCCACAGCTCTCATTTCTGACATAAATTTATCCACTCCTAGCAAAATGCTAATGGCAGCTATGGGTAAAACTTCTGCTAAAGTGCCTCCAGCTTCTTCTATTTGCATACCGCCAAGTGCGGCTAAAGTGCTTCCAAGCACGATAAAACCAGAGCCTGTAACGCCAACTGCTCCTTTTGAAGCGACCATTAAAACAAGTAAAATGCTAAGTTCGTGGCTAAGGGATAAATTCACACCAAAAGCTTGTGCTAAAAAGATGAGACACACGGATAAATAGATATTTGTGCAGTCTAAATTAAAGCTATATCCAGTCGATAAAACAAGTCCTACTGTGGCTTTTGAAATTCCTGCTTTTTCGAGTTTTTTCATTAAAGGGGCGAGGGCGGATTCGCTTGAGCTTGTGGCAAAGACGATTAAAACCTCTGCGGCGATAAAACGCATAAATTTAAAGATATTGACCTTCGCCAAATAGCAAATAATCCCTAAAATTCCAAAGATAAACACAATACAAGCAAAAAGCATCACTAAAAGTAAATAGCCAAGATTAAGAAGCGAGCTTAAGCCATATTGTGCGATGAGAAAAGCCATAGCACAAAAGGCGGCTATGGGACTAAAATACATTATGATTTGTAAGATTTTAAAAACGAAATTTTGCACGACTTCAAAGACTTTTTGTATGCTTTGCTTATCTTCATTTTTCATTAAAGAAATGATAAGAGCTGTAAGTATAGCAAGGACTAAAACCTGTAAGGTTTTTCCCTCCGTAAATGGGCTGATGAGATCCGTTGGGATAGCGTCTTTTAAGATTTGTATGATTTCAGAGCTTGCACTAAGGTCGGCATTGCTTTTTGCAAGATACTGCTCTATACCTTTGCTATCGATTTCATTAGGATTTAAATTCATATTTGCGCCTGGTTTTAAAATATTTGTAATGAAAATTCCAACAGCCAAAGCAAGAGTGCTAACAAGCTCAAAGTAAATCACGGATTTAAGCCCTATGGAGCCAACTTTTTTAAGATTATCAAGACTGATGATGCCTAAAATAATCGTTACAAAAATAATGGGACCGATGAGAATTTTTAAGGCGTGGATAAAATAATCCACTCCAACTTTAACATTTAAAGCCAACTCCTTATGCACACAGCCCAAAATAATGCCCAAAATAATGCCCAAAATAACCCAAAAAGCAAGACTTTTGAGCATATTTTTGCATTTTTCTTTTGTGATGAAAAGAGACAAAATTTACCCTTTTGTAATAAAAATTATTTAATAATTGTAGCTAAAATTAGTTTTATAAGCGTTTTTTTGATTTAAGGGCTGAATTTTTGGTATAATAAACAAGATTTTGTTTTAATTAATAAAAATAAAATATTTTATAAATATTTTATTACAAGGGATTAGTGGTGAAAGAGATAGTTTTAGCAGATGATACACTCATTACTTCAAAGACAGATTTAAGGGGTGATATTATTTATGCAAATGATGATTTTTTAAAATACGCAGGCTATACAATGGACGAAATTTTATATAAGCCACATAGCATAGTAAGGCACGAGGATATGCCACGCACCGTGTTTAAATGCTTGTGGGATTATATTACTAAGGGACACGAAATTTTTGCTTTTGTAAAAAATAAGGCAAAAAGTGGAGATTATTATTGGGTTTTTGCAAATATTACAGCTTCTTTTGATGAAAATGGTAATATTATTAATTATTATTCCGTGCGTAGAAAGCCTAATGCTAAAGCTATCCCTATAATGGAAAGTGTTTATAAAACCTTGCTTGAAAAGGAAAAGCAAGGAGGCATTAAAGCTGGTGTGGAAACTTTAATGGAAGTTGTCAATTCTTATAAGGTTACTTACAATCAGTTAATTTTTGATTTACAAGAAAATAATTAAGAGTTTTTTTAATCTCTATTAAATATAATCCGTGGTTTTATCTTAGAATTTTGAGAATTATTTAAGTTAAGTTTAAAGTGAGGAAGATGATGAAAAGTATTTTTGTGTCAGCGATTATGCTAAATGTAGCTGGAATTTTGCTAAGTTTTATGCTTAATGTTTATGTTGGGTCGGTGTGTTTTGTCGCTGCGGTTGTGCTACTTATTTATGCTATGTTGTTACATAAAGATGAAAGTGAGATGATAGAAAAGCTTTTTGCGCTTTCTAATTATCTTAAAGAGGGAGATTTTGACAAAAGGGTGATTTACATTAAGAGTAAAAGCAAGAAACTCGCCCAAATCGCCGATAATTTAAATAATATGATAGATGGGCTTGAGGCTTATTTAAGAGAAATTAATACCTCCATTACCTGTTCGCAAAATAATGAATTTTATCGCAAGGCTTTGCCTGAAGGTTTAAAAGGAATTTTTGCTCACAATATAGAATTTATCAATAAGGCTTTATCTAATATAGAGGTAACGGCAAAATCAGCCTTTAAAAACGCTCTTTCTAAGACTTTGATGGACTTAAGCTTAGGCAGTCAAAATAAAGATATGTCGCGCATTACAACTTCTTTAAATGCGGATATTAATGCGATGAATAATATTTACGATGTGGTTTATTCTATCACTAAGGTCGCTACCGAAAATGGTTCGCAGGTCATATCTTTGCAAGAGTCTATGAATACCTTAATGGAAGTTGTTAATTCTAGCAAGGAAACGGTGGAAGCTTTTGTGGCAAATTCGCAAAATATCACTTCGGTGATTGAGGTTATCCGCGATATAGCAGATCAAACAAATTTGTTAGCACTTAATGCTGCTATTGAAGCAGCAAGGGCTGGAGAACACGGACGAGGCTTTGCAGTCGTAGCAGATGAAGTAAGACAACTAGCAGAAAGAACACAAAAATCAACGAGCGAAATTTCCATAGCTATACAAACAATGCAACAAGATTTTGACAATATACAATCAGGAAGCGAACAAGTCTTCGACATTGTTAGCAATTCAGAAGAACGCATTTCAAATTTCTCTCAAGCATTTAAGCGACTTGAAGAAAACAGCTCCGAACTTGGTGTAAATTTTACCTCCTTTGCAAAAAAACTCATTTTATCTGTCGCAAAGATTGATCATATACTCTATAAATCCAACATCTATCTCGCCCTTAATGGCACACATAATTTTGATTTAAATAGCTTTGATGCCATTTCACATCTTTGCCACGAAGAAAGAACTAAGATGATTATTAATGAGCTTGTAAGTGATGAGGATTTAGATGAGGTAAGAGCGGCAATTAAAGAAAATGCAAGCTGTGCGATAGAAGAGTCAAAAGCCGCATATATAGGACAGGAAGCTTATGACTCCATAGTTAGTAAGGTAACAGCATTAGAGGGTAAGAGTGCGGAAATTTTAGCAAAGCTTAAAATAGAGGAATAAGTATGGCGAAGGAAATTTTTTTAGAAAAAGATTGTCTTATTACCTCAAAGACAGATTTAAAAGGCAAAATTGTCTATGCAAATGATGATTTTTTAACATATGCAGGTTATAAAATGAACGAAATTTTATATAAACCGCACAATATAGTAAGACACGAGGATATGCCTCGCACTGTGTTTAAATTTTTATGGGATTATATGAAAAGGGGCGAGGAAATTTTTGCTTTTGTAAAAAATAAGACGAAAAATAATGATTATTACTGGGTTTTTGCTAATGTAACGCCATCTTTTGATGTCAATAATCAAATCATAGGCTATTATTCCGTGCGTAGAAAGCCTAATGCTAAAGCCTTAGAGCAAATTAAGCCTCTTTATAATGAGCTTTTAAAATTTGAACAAATGAGTTTGGATAGAGGTGTGGAATTTTTAAGAGATTTTTGTAAAAATTCCCATAAAAGCTATAATGAGCTTATTTTTTCTTTGCAAGAAGCAAAGTGATTTTATTTGCTAAATTCTTATATAATTTCAGCCTTTAAAAAAATTAAGGCTTATAATGTATGATATTATCGTAATAGGTGGCGGACACGCCGGCATAGAGGCGAGTGCTACTGCTGCTAAAATGGGTAAGAAAACTCTTCTTTTAACAACTCTTATTGAGCAAATTGGTGCGGCAAGTTGCAATCCTGCCATAGGGGGACTAGCTAAAGGGCATTTAGTAAAAGAGCTTGATGCTATGGGTGGCTTAATGGGAGAAATTACCGATGAGGCGGGTATTCAATTTCGCATTTTAAATGAAAGCAAGGGTGTAGCCGTGCGAGGTAGTAGGGCACAAATTGATATGGACCGCTACCGCATTATTGCTAGAAATAAGCTTTTACAGCTTAAAAATTTGGAAATTTCCCAAGAGCAAGTTATAGAATTAATTTTCAAAAATGATGAAATAAAAGGCGTTAGAACAAATTTAAATCACAATTATTACGCGAAAAAAATAATTCTTACCACAGGCACTTTTTTAAATGGATTGATTCATATAGGAGAAAATCAAATTGAGGCAGGGCGTGTAGGTGAAATGGCATCTATAAAGCTTGGAAATTCCTTAAGAAAACTTGACTTAAAGATAGGTAGGCTTAAAACAGGAACTTGCCCTAGAGTGGATGCAAAAAGCATTGATTTTAGCGTTTTGGAAATTCAACACGGAGATGTGGAGCCTAAGCCTTTTAGTTTTAGAACGAAGAATTTTTCACCTACGCAACTGCCTTGCTTTATCGCAAGGACGAATTTAAATACACATCAAATCATTAAAGATAATTTTTATAGAGCTCCACTTTTTACTGGGCAAATTGAGGGCGTGGGACCAAGATATTGTCCGTCCATAGAAGACAAGATTAACCGCTTTAGCGATAAAGAAAGCCATCATCTTTTCATAGAGCCGCAAACTAAAGAGGCTAGCGAGTATTATATTAACGGCTTTTCGACTTCTTTACCTTACGAGGTGCAAACGCAAATGTTAAAAAGCATTAAGGGTTTTGAAAATGCCAAAATAACGCGTTTTGGTTACGCTATTGAGTATGATTATATTGACCCAACCGAGCTTTATCACAGCCTAGAGCTTAAAAAGGTTAAAAATTTATATTGTGCGGGGCAGATTAATGGCACGACAGGCTATGAGGAAGCCGCCGCTCAGGGTTTTATGGCTGGGATTAATGCCGCATTAGCTTTGGAAGATAGAGAGCCTTTTATTTTAGGGCGTGATGAGGCTTATATTGGGGTTTTGATTGATGATTTGGTAATGAAAGGCACGAAAGAACCTTATAGAATGTTTACTTCAAGGGCGGAATTTAGGTTACTTTTAAGGGAAGAAAATGCCATTATTAGACTAGGCAAATATGGCTTTAAATTTGGGCTTTTAAGCGAAAAAGAATTTCAAATGATAGAGAAAAGCCGTGAAAATATCGAGCGAGGATTAAATTTTTTGCTAACTAAAGAATTAACTCCAAGTAATGAAAATAACGCTTTTTTAAAGGAGTTAGGTGAGGAGAAAATTACTTCTATTGTAAGTCTTCAAAAAGTAGTCGCAAGAGCGAGTTTTGATGTGGGTAAATTACGCAAACTTGACTCATTTTTTGAGAATATGGACGCATATTCTTTACAAGAAATTTTAAGCGAGGCAAAATATTATCATTACATCACTATGCAAAAAGCACAAGTGGAAAAAATGAAAGACTTAAGCTCTCTTAAAATCCCAGCGGATTTTGATTTTAAAAATGTAAGCGGCTTGAGTAATGAAGTGGTCGAAAAGCTTGAAAAATTTAGACCGCCTACACTTTTTGCTGCAAGTGAGATTAGCGGGATCACCCCTGCTGCTTTAGACATTTTACACATTTATATTAAAACAAAAAATAAAAGTAAATAATTTTTAAGTTTCAAGTTAGAAATTTTAAACAAAAATAGCAAAAAAGAAAAAATTTATTTTATTTTAGATAAACTGCTAGGTTTATTAAATTAAATTTCAAGGAAAGGAAAATTATGGCTATCTCTGAAAGTAGAAGAGGCTTTATGGGCTTTGCATTTGGAGCTGTGGCTGCTGTGGGTGGTGCTTTTTCACTTGTAGCGATGAAAAAGACTTGGGACCCACTTCCTAGCGTTAAGGCGGCTGGTTTTACCACGGTGGATTTAAGCTCTATGCAAGATGGCGAACTTAGAACGATAGAGTGGCGTAAAAAGCCTATTTTTATTTTAAAAAAGGCTGCGGATATGGCAAAAGATTCAAAGCGTGATGTAGTGATAGAAAATGCTTCCTACACCGTTGTAATAGGACTTTGCACTCATTTGGGCTGTATTCCTGCCTATGCTCCAAGCGAACAGCTTTTTAAATGTGCCTGTCACGGAGGCGAATTTGATATTAGTGGAGTTAATGTTTTTGGACCTCCTCCAAGACCGCTTGATATTCCTCCTTTTAAAATAGAGGGGACAAAACTCGTTCTAGGAGAAGAGGGTCCTGAGTATCAAAAAATGGTAGCGGAGGCTTAAGATGGCACAGATTAGAAAAGCAAATGGCATAGTGGATTGGCTTGATCAAAGACTCGCGGTTCACAAATTGCTTGATGTATTGATGAATAAATACTGGATACCAAAACAAATTAACTTTTTATGGGCTATGGGTGTGATTTTAACCACGCTTTTTACCATACTTTTTGTAACAGGGCTTTTACTTGTGATGTATTATAAGCCTGATGTGGCTTTAGCTTTTGATAGTGTTAATAAAACTATTATGCAAGAGGTTGAGTATGGTTGGCTGTGGCGTCATATGCACGGAGTGGCGGCGTCTGTGGTCTTTTTGGTCATTTATATTCATATGCTTACAGGGATTTATTATGGCTCTTATAAAAAGGGTCGTGAAATGATATGGATAAGCGGCATGCTTTTATTTGTCGTGTTTTCGGCTGAGGCTTTTAGTGGATATATGCTTCCTTGGGGACAGATGAGTTATTGGGCTGCTCAAGTTATTACAAATCTTTTTGGCGGAATTCCTTTCATAGGCGATGCTTTAGTTGTGTGGATAAGGGGTGATTATGCGGTATCTGACCCTACTTTGACGCGATTTTTTATGCTTCATGTTTGTTTGCTTCCTATTGTGATTATTATGATTATAGTGTTTCACTTTTATTCCTTAAGAATTCCACATGTCAATAATGAAATAGCTGAAGAATTAGACTTTGACCTAGAAGCGGAAAAATATATGGCAGGAGATACAAAAGGCTCTAAGGTTATACCATTTTGGCCGGGCTTTTTAAGTAAGGATTTTGTGTATATTAGCTTATTTATGATTTTCTTTTTCTATTTGGTAAGCTTTAAATTTAGCTTTGCTATGGATCCTATCAATTTTGACCCAGCGGATGCTCTTAAAACTCCAGCACATATTTATCCTGAGTGGTATTTCTTGTGGAGTTATGAAGTTTTAAGAGGCTTTTTCTTTGATGTGGGTGGTATTAAGGCTTTTGATATAGGCTTGGCTGCTTTTGGTATCGCTCAAGTGATTTTCTTTTTGCTTCCTTGGCTTGATAGAAGTGATGTGGTCAAACCAGCTCATGAAAGACCTCTATTTTTTATATGGTTTTGGGTTTTACTTGTAGATTTAATCGTTTTAACTGTGTATGGTAAATTGCCTCCAACAGGCATCAATGCTTGGGTAGGATTTTATGCTTCTATCGTATTTTTATTGTTGCTTATTGTAGTTTTACCTATGATTACAATAATGGAAAAAAAAGGAGCTAAAAAATGAGAGAATTAAAGATATTTTTAGTTGTAGTTGTATTTACAGCTCTTACATATTGGGGTGTTGAGCCTTACGCACACTCTATAATGAAGCCTTATGTAAGCCCTGCGAATTTTAATTTTGCGGAAGAGGACTTGAGCTTTGCTAAAGGTGTAGTTGCGGACAAAGAAGCCCTTTTAGCTCAGGCGCAAAAAGAAAATAATGCCACTCAAGTAGAAAATGCGACTAAAGCCCTTGATGTAGCTAAAGAAAATTTAGCAAAGAATGAAGCACTTTGGGCTAGTGTGGAAAAAATAGATTTTGCAAAAGGTGATGCGACTAAGGGTAAGGCATTTTTTGAAGGCAATTGTTTTGCTTGCCACGGCTTAAAAGAAGATGGGATCGCTTCAAATTTTACAGATTCTTCTGCTTATGGTGTGATACCGCCTGATTTAAGCTCGGCTGCTTTGCTTTACGATGAGAAATTTTTGGCTGCTTTGCTTTTAAATCCAGCTTTAGCATTGAAGGTTGATCATAAATTTGGTGATGCCTTTATTATGACAGCTTATAATAGTGAAACTTCTGGCGAGAGCGAGAAAATTGTTAATCAAAACATAGCCGATGTGATTGCTTATCTTAAAGAGATGGCTTTAAAATTTGAAGAAAAAGAAAATGCTAGAATTAAACAAGAGGTCGAAGAAAAATACGCTAAAGTTGAAGAAGGTGCTGAAAAAACTGCTTTAATGGAGAAAGAAACAATCTTTGCTAAAGAAAGAATGCTTTTTGTCGAGTCTTGCGGTCGTTGCCACGATATGAGGTATGATGGCTTTTTTAGTCCTTCAGCTAAAAATGATTTAAAGGGCTATTTAGGTTCTGTTCCGCCTGATTTATCGATGATGATAAGAAGTAGAGGAGAGCAGTATCTTAACGATTTTGTCAATAATACGCAAAAACTTCTTCCAGGAACGGCTATGCCAAGGGTAGGTTTAAATGAAGCCACACAAGCGAAAGTGATTTCTTACATTGAAAAAGTGGGCGATAGTAAAAAAGAAGAAAGAGAAAGTCTTGGAATTTACATTATGATTTTCTTTGTGATTCTTAGTATTTTTGCGATTTTATGGAAGCGTTCTGTCTGGTCTAAACTACATTAATGCAAGTCGCCTTTTGGGCGACTTTTCTTTATCTAAGTAAAAACTAAACTTAAATTTTGTATAATCACGGCTTATTTCACACGCATCAGTCCTTATTTAGCTGCTTAGGTGATGAAGGGATGCGGAGGAAAAAGCTAAAATTATAAGGAGAAACTCATGGTTAGTATGAGGGATTTGTTAGAATGTGGTGTGCATTTTGGGCACCAAACAAGACGCTGGAATCCAAAAATGAAAAAATACATTTTTGGTGAGAGAAAGGGTATTTATGTGATTGACTTGCAAAAGACCCTAAGATATTTTAGATACACCTATAATATCGTTAGAGACGCTGCTGCTGAGGGCAAAACTATACTTTTTGTCGGCACTAAAAAGCAAGCAGGCGGAGCCATTAAAGAATACGCTGAAAAATGTGGTATGCCTTATGTGAATCATCGTTGGCTTGGTGGTATGATGACAAATTTTGGCACGATAAGGCAAAGTATTCGTAAGCTCGAAGTGATAGAAAAAATGGAAGAAGATGGAAGTATTAAGCTTTTAACTAAAAAAGAAGCTTTAATGCTAACAAGAAAAAAAGAAAAATTACTCGCTTATCTTGGTGGAATTCGTTATATGAAAAGTCAGCCCGATATGATTTTTGTAATTGATACTGTGAAAGAAAGAATTGCCGTTGCTGAAGCAAATAGACTTAAAATTCCTGTGGTAGCACCACTTGATACAAATTGCGATCCAGATTTAGTAACCTATCCTATCCCGGGAAATGATGATGCGATTCGTTCTGTGCAGCTTTTTTGTCAAGAAATGGCTGAGGCTATTAATGAGGGCAAGGCTTTAAGAGAGCAAGATGGCGTTGTAGAAAGCGAAGAAAAAGAAATTAGCGAAGAAGAAAAACAAGAAGTTTTAGAAGAAGCTATGAGTGAAGAAGATTTTGAAGAGGAGCAAGAATAATGGCTGAAATTTCTGCACAAATGGTCAAAGAGCTACGCGAAAGCACGGGTGCTGGAATGATGGATTGCAAAAACGCTTTAAAGGAGACTCAGGGCGATTTTGAAAAAGCAGTTCAGCTTTTAAGAGAGAAAGGTTTGGGTAAGGCTGCTAAAAAAGCTGATAGACTTGCAGCTGAAGGTTTAGTAAGCGTTAAGGTAAGTGATGATTTTACTAGTGCAACTGTGAGTGAGATTAATTCAGAAACAGATTTTGTCGCTAAAAATGAGCAATTTATTGCCTTAACTAAAGATACTACTGCACATATTCAAAATCATAGTCTTAAGAGCATTGAGGAGCTTCAAGTTAGCACGATTAACGGTGTTAAATTTGAAGAATATTTAAAAAGTCAAATTGCGACCATAGGTGAAAATTTGGTTGTGAGAAGATTTGCCACGCTAAAGGCAGGTGAAAAGGGTGTGGTGAATGGTTATATTCACACAAATGGACGCGTGGGAGTTATCATTGCGGCAGCTTGTGAAAGCACTGAAGTGGCAAATAAAGCTAAGGATTTTTTAAAGCAAATTTGTATGCATATAGCAGCGATGAAACCGACTTATTTAAGCTATGATGAGCTTGATATGGACTTTGTAGAGAGTGAATATAAGGCTTTGGTTGCAGAGCTTGAAAAGGAAAATGAAGAGAGAAGAAGACTTAAAGATCCTAACAAGCCAGAGCATAAAATTCCTAAATTTGCTAGTCGTAAGCAACTTAATGAAGCTATTTTAAAGCAGGCTGAAGAGGATATTAAAGCAGAGCTTAAAGCTCAAAATAAGCCTGAGAAAATTTGGGATAAAATTATCCCGGGTAAGATAGAAAGCTTTATCGCCGAGAATTCACAGCTTGATAGCAAATTAACCTTAATGGGACAATTTTATGTAATGGATGATAAAAAAACCATTGCGCAAGTAATCACTGAAAAAGAAAAAGAGCTGGGAGGTTCGATTAAAATAGTCGAATTTATCCGCTTTGAAGTAGGTGAGGGCTTGGAGAAAAAGACTGAAGACTTCGCGGCAGAGGTTGCCGCACAAATAGGCTAAAATGGAACTTCTAAGAGCGGAAAATTTAAGTCATAGCTTTGATTATCCGCTCTTTGAGAATTTAAACTTATCTTTGAGAGCTAAAGATTGCATAGCTGTTCAAGGAAGTAGTGGCTGTGGTAAATCTACGCTTTTGCATATTTTATCTTCTTTTTTAAAGCCAAATTCTGGCATTGTTTTATACCAAAATCAAAATTTATATGATTTAAATGAAAATAAAAGGCTTGAAATTCGCCGTAGGGACTTTGGCATTATCTTTCAAGCACACTATCTTTTTAAAGGCTTTAGTGCCTTAGAGAATATAGAACTTGCTAGTGTTTTATCTAAGCAGGATTTAGATAAAGAGTTATTAAAAAAGTTAGGTATAGATATGCTTTTGGATCAAAAAATAGGCAAATTAAGTGGCGGACAGCAGCAAAGAGTGAGCATCGCTAGGGTGCTTTGTAAAAAACCACGCATTATTTTTGCTGATGAAGCGACGGGAAATTTAGATTTTGCTAACGCTCAAAATGTTTTACGCATTTTGATGGATTATGTTAAAGAAAATGATGCCGCTTTGTTTTTCGTAACGCACGATGACACGCTTGCAAGTCTTTGTGATAAAACCTACATTTTAAAAACAAATGGAATTTGTTAATTATCTAGGCGATAAAAATGTAGCAACTTTTATGCTTTTGTTTGCTAGACTTAGTGGTCTTATTGTATTTTTTCCTTTTTTTTCGCATAATAGCATTCCTATGGTGGTAAAAACAACTATAGTGTTTTTTCTCACGATGTTTTTATATCCTTTAGCGAAAATTGAAGTTTTGCATTTGGATAGTTTTTTTATCTTGCAGCTTTTAAGCGAGGTGCTTTTTGGTATGATAGCAGGACTTATTATCCAATTTGTTTTTGTTATCATAATGATGGCAGGTGAGCAAATAGCTTTTACTATGGGTTTTACTATGGCAAGTGTGCTAGATCCTAGCTCGGGTATTAATATGCCTGTTACTTCACAAATTTTAAATTTACTCGCTTTGCTTTTCTTTTTAGCTTTTGATGGACATCATTTAATGCTTTTATTTTTAAGTCAAAGTTTAACCTATATTAATCTCGGTGGCTTTTATCCTAGCGAAAATTTTATGCAATATCTAAATTCTGGTATGTTGAGCGTGTTTGTGATAGGCTTTACTATGGCTTTTCCTATACTTGCCATTTCTTTGCTTGCCGATGTGATTTTTGGCATTTTGATGAAAACTATGCCACAATTTAATCTTTTGGTAATTGGCTATCCTATTAAAATCGCCCTTGCTTTTGTGGTTTTAATCGCCATTTTGCTTATTATGATGGAATATTTTAAAGAACTTATTGTGGAGGTTTTTTCAAATATGCAAACTCTTTTTTTTACCTAAGCTAATAATAAAAAAAATTATCATAAAATAAGCAATTATTTTTAAGGAAAGATGATGAAAATTTTACTTTTAAATGAAAATCCTGTTGTTTCTAAGCTTATCAATCTTAGTGCGCAAAAAATGTCTTATGAAATCAGTGAGTTGAGTGCTTACGAGGATGGAATTTATGATGTGATTATCGTAGATAGCGACACGCAAGCCGACCTTGATTTCCTAAAAGACAAATGCAAAAGGCTTATCTATCTTAATCCTCGCAATAAAGAGTGCAAACTTGATGTAGAAATTTTATCTAAGCCTTTTTTGCCGACAGATCTTTTAAATTTATTAAGCCAAGAGCCGTCAAAAGAAGCTGTGATAGAAGATGAAAATCCTTACGCAAATTTAAACCTTGATTTAGATGCTTTAAATTTGGACGATGTGCCAAATGAGAAAGAGAGCAAGGAAGAAGAGGTGGGAGAAGTGGGGCTTGAGGATTTAAGCTTAGATGAGGAACAAGAAGGTGAAAATTTGAGCGAGGAGACTCTTTCTTTAGAAGAAAATTTGGACAAACAAGAAGAGGAACGGGAGAATTTGGAGCCTGAAAAGCTAGAAGATGTAAAATTAGAGGGTGAAAATTTAGAAAATGAAGAAATTTCAAACGAAGAAAGTCTTGAAGATTTAAGTTTAGATGAAAATTTAAAAGAAGAAGTTAAAGAAGAAGATTTGGAGCTAAATTTGAGCGAGGAAGAGGAAAGGCAAGAAAGCGAACAAGAAACTTTAGAAAGTGAAAGCGAAGAGAAAAGCGAAAATTTAGAACTTGAGAATTTGAAAAATGAGCAAGAAAGTGAAAATGTAGAAGTTGAAAATTTAAAAAGCGAAGAAGATCTTTTGCCTATGGTTGAAGAGCAAGAGAGCGAGGTAAGTTTTGATGATTTACCAGAAGATGCCGAATTTTTGGGACAAGAAAAAGAGCAGAGTGTTGAAGCTGAAGAAACTTTACCTGTGGTCGAGGAAAATGAACAAGAAGAGACACAAAATGAGCCTTTAAGCACAGAAGAGCAAATTAAAGATGAATTAGCGCAACTTGATGAGCTTGATATGGATATCAATCAAGAAGATGGGGCGAAAGTTTTAGAGGAATTTAAAGATGAGCCCGTGCTAGATGATGAAGTTTTAGGCGTTAGCGATGAAGAGCTTGTCGTGCCAAATGTAGAACTAGATGAATTTGCCAACTTAAAAGAAAGGGATATCAAACAAGCTTTAGGCGAGGAAGTTAATTTTGAAGAGGAACAGACCACAAAAGAGACAGAAATACAAAATGATTTTGAAAAGCAAGAGCTTAAAATTTCACAAGATGAGCTTATGGAAGAGCTTAGTCAAGGCATTAGCAAGGCGATAAGTGCAAGCATTAAAGATGATACGCTAAAAGCCGCACTTAAGGGTATGAATATGAATATAAATATTAAGATAAGTTTTGATGAGGAAGGGCATTGAGAGGCTTTATCTTGCTCATTTCCGGTCCTAGTGGAGCTGGAAAATCAACCCTACTTAAAAAGCTTTTTGAGGAATTTAAAGACGAGCTTTATTTTTCCATATCTTCCACAACAAGAACGCCTAGAGATGGTGAGATAAATGGGGTGCATTATCATTTCATCAGCCAAGAAGAATTTCAAAATGGCATAAAAAATGGAGATTTTTTGGAGTGGGCTAGGGTGCATGAGAATTTTTACGGCACTTCTTTAAGGCATACAAATAAGGCTTTAGATGAGGGAAAAATTGTCATTTTTGACATTGATGTGCAAGGTTTTAGGATTGCAAAAGAGAGTTTAGGAGATCAAATTGACTCTATTTTTATCACAACGAAAAACAAGGAGGAGTTAAAAAAAAGGCTTCTTAAGCGAAACACTGATACAATAGCACAGCTTGACAAAAGGCTTGAAAATGCTAGCGAAGAAATGGAAGAGCTTGAGGGGTATGATTATCTCATTATTAATGATAATTTAGAGAAAAGTTATGAGGTTTTACGCTCTATTTTTCTTTCTTTAAAGTATAAAACAAAGAGGCAAGATATAGGGCAAATTCAAAATTTATGGAATAAAGGAGTATGATATGGGTATAGGAAATATAGGTGTTAGTGGTTGGATTATTATTTTAGTGATTGTAATTTTGCTTTTTGGAGCGAAGAAAATCCCAGAGCTTGCCAAAGGTGTTGGTAAAGGAATTAAGACCTTTAGAAGCGAAATGGAAGATGAGCCAAAAAATGCAATGAAGATAGAAGAAAAGTCTGAAGAGAAAAAGGCTGCTAGTGAAGCAAATTTAGATGAAACAAAAAAAGCTTAAGGTTTCATTTTGAAAAATGTAGTTTATGAAGAAATTTATAAAATTTTAGGACGAGATTTTATCCTTGAAAATCCAAAAGATAAAGCTTTGGCACATTTTGCCACCCCGCTTGCTTTTTCTTTAGCTAAAGAATTTAAAAAGGCTCCTGCTTTGATCGCTGCGGATTTGGCGTTGAAATTTGAAGATCATTTTTATTTCGAAAAAGTTGAAGCAATAAATGGCTATTTAAATTTTAGACTTTCTAAAGCTTTTTTAGACATTCTTGCTAAAAAAGCTTTAAAGCAGCCTGATGAATTTGGTAAGGGTAAGGCAAAAAATGAAAGCTTTTTACTTGAATATGTTAGTGCAAATCCTACAGGACCGCTTCATATAGGGCATGCGAGAGGGGCTATTTTTGGTGATACTTTAGCAAGAGTGGCGAGACATTTGGGTTATAAATTTGATACGGAATATTATGTTAATGACGCGGGTAATCAAATTGATTTACTTGGACTTTCAGTTTTATCTAAGGTTAAGATACTTTGCTTAAATGAAAAGCTTGAATACCCAGAAAACGCTTATAAGGGCGAGTATATTGACGATTTGGCGCGTGAGGCTTTTGCAAATTTTGAAAAAGACTTTTTTACAATGGACAATGTGTCAAATTTAGCTTTTTGGGCTAAGGACAAAATGCTTGATTTGATTAAGAAAAATTTAGCACAGGCAAATATCATAATCGATCATTATGTAAGCGAAAGGTCTTATTATAACGCTTTGGAAGATACGATTAGGTCCTTAAAAGTACATGGCGGTGTTTATGAAAGGGATTATAAAATTTGGCTTGCTTCTTCGCTAAAGGGCGATGAAAAAGACCGCGTTATTGTGCGTGATGATGGGCGTGGGACTTATTTGGCTGCAGATATTGTTTATCATAAAGATAAGATGAGTAGGGGCTATGATAAGTGCATTAATATTTGGGGAGCGGATCATCACGGCTATATCCCAAGAATGAAAGCTGCGATTGAATTTTTAGGTTTTAATCCACAAAATTTGCAAATTATCCTTGCACAAATGGTATCTTTATTAAAAGATAATCAACCTTATAAAATGAGTAAAAGAGCTGGAAATTTCATTTTGATGAGTGAAATTTTAGATGAGATAGGAAGTGATGCTTTGCGTTTTATTTTTCTGAGTAAAAAGTGTGATACGCATTTAGAATTTGACATTGATATTCTTAAAAAAGAAGATAGCTCTAATCCCATATTTTACATCAATTATGCTCACGCAAGAGTAAAACAAATTTTTCTTAAAACAGGAAAAAGTCTTGATGATGTTGTGGAGGCTGATTTGTCAAATTTAAACGATGAGGCGACAAATTTGTTATTTGAGGCTTTAAATTTGGGATCTGTTTTAAACGATGCTTTTGAGCAAAGAGCTTTGCAGAAAATTCCTGATTATCTTAAAGGATTGGCGGCTTCTTTTCATAAATTTTATTATGAAAATAGGGTCATAGGAACGGAAAATGAAGATAGCTTGTTAAAGCTTTTTGCTTTAGTGGCACTTAGTATTAAGACAGGATTTGCCCTTATGGGAATTCGGGCAAAAGATAAGATGGAGCATTAAAAGTCGAAAAGCTCCCCTATCCAACTTTCTCTCTTTTTCTTTTTGTAATAGCCATCATTGTGGTGGCTTTGATGATAGTCATTTCTAGAGTAAGAAGAATTTGCTCTTTCATTGACAGGTGTGCTACGCTCGATGATTTTATCAAGCTCACCTCTATCAAGCCACACGCCGCGGCATTTGGGGCAATAGTCAATTTCTACGCCACTTCTATCACTCATCATTAAATCGACATTACAAACTGGGCAAAGCATATGTATCCTTTTTTTGAAATGGATTAAATTTAAGCATAATTTTCTAAATAATGCGTTTAAATTCCTTGCGATTTCTAGTCATCATAAAGCTTTGTTCAAAAAAGATGAGTAGGGTTACAGACACGCCAACGGCTAAGGCTAGGGTTACAGAAAGAGCTGTGAAAAAATGGTCAAAAAAGCCAATTAAGAAATTTGTTTTAGTTTGCAAATCTTCGCTTCTTATAAAGGAGAAAAGATATAAAATGGCTTGATAGGCGTAAATTCCGGGTATCATAGGGATAAGGGCTGGGAAAGTGATGATTTCAGCGGGGGTTTTGCTGATTTTAGCACATAAAATTCCTAAACAGCCTATGCAAAAAGAAGCCATAAAGGTCGCTATGGCTAGGGTTTGAAAATGAAAATAATTAAGCAAAGCAAAACGAAGTCCGTGCGCTATGGCGGCAAGAAAGGCTGAAAAAATGAGCGTTTTTAAGGGAGGATTACAAACATAAGCAAAGCCAAATCCAGCAATTGCAGCAAAAAGCATATCATTAAGCAAGGCACTCATTGTAAAATCCCATAATTTGAAAGACTTAAGGTTGCATAAATCCCCATAGCAATGCAACATACCAAAATCACAACGCTAATAATACGACTAAGTCCCATTAAAATGTGGTCTTTTAAAATATCGATAACGGAATTGATGAAAAATACTCCCGGTATGAGATATAAAATACTTGAACCTAAAGCTATATCGGCTTCTTTTGTTAAATTTGTATCGACTCCTAAAAAAACAATCCACGATGAAATAAAAGCACAAATGATATATTGAATTCTTAAATCAATTTTAATTTTGGTTAAAATATATCTTAAACTAAGTCCTGCAAGTGTGCCTAAAAATACCAAGCAAAAGCCCCCAAAATCTCCCCCAAAAAGCCTACAAAAAGCGGCATTTCCAAGTGAGACGAGAAACAAAGTTAAGGCGTAGGGGTGCTTTTTTTGCGTGCTGATTTGATAAAAAAGTTTTTTGGCGTTTTCTAGTTCGTATTTTTTATCATAAATCGCCCAACTTAAAGCACTTAAATCTAAAATAAGCTTAAAATTCAAATGTGCGTGTTTGTTGGGTATGATATAAGTGCGATTAATGGAATTATCATCTTTATCGACTATATTGATAGAAAAATGATGAAAGAAAAAGTTAATATTAACCTCATAGCCGTAAATTTGCGCGATTCTTTCGACACATTTTGAAACCCTTGCTGTGTAAGTGCCTGAGCTTAACATTAGCTTTGTGTATTCTGTTAGAAAGTCGCTTAAGGCTTGAACTTGTGGCTTTTTCATCGCTTTTCTTTAGTAAAAGGTTTTTTAATTTTGATATAAATAAGACTAGCAATGAGAACAAAAAGTAAGATAAAAAGTAAAATTTGATGCAAATATTCTTTAATCAAGTCTTCATTTTCTCCTAAAAAATAGCCCAAAAATACAAGTATGCTGACCCAAATTCCACTTCCAGCAGCGGTAAAAATGACAAAATTAATCACTCTCATTTTAGCCAAGCCTGCTGGCATAGAGATGTATTGACGAATGCCCGGAAGCAAACGACAAACAAAAGTAGAAAATTCGCCGTGCCTATTAAAAAAAACTTCAAATTTAGCAAATTTTTCTTCTGTAATGCCAAAAAAACGCCCATAACGCAAGATAAAATCTCTCCCCCAAAAAAAACAAAGATAATAATTTATCAAAGCTCCCAAAACAGAACCAAAAACCCCGCTCAAAATGCAAAGACTAAAATCAAGCTCTCCCTTATGCGCTAAATAACCAGCAGGTATCATCACAACCTCGCTAGGAAAGGGTATGAAGCAACTTTCTATGGTCATTAAGATAATAATGCCAAGATAGCCCCACGCACTGGCTGTTTCGATGATGAAATTAAAAATTTCTTGCATTAAATTTGGCTTAAAATTTCAATATTTATGATTTTATCTCCTTGTTTAATGGAGTCTAAGACCTTAAGACTTTCCTTGTCTTTTTTGTCAATTTGTCCAAAAACGGTATGAACGCCGTCTAAATGAGGCTGTGGGCTATGTGTGATGAAAAATTGCGAACTGCCCGTATCGCGTCCTGCGTGTGCCATAGAGAGCGTGCCTCTTAAATGTTTGTGTGTTTGGTCATCACACTCGCAAATGATTTCATAACCGGCACCGCCTATGCCATTTCCGTGTGGGCAGCCTCCTTGAATCACAAAGTCTTTTATAACGCGATGAAAGTTTAAATTTTTATAAAAACCCTCTTTGGCTAAATTTGCAAAATTACACACCGTTTGCGGTGCTTCATCGCCAAAAAGCTTGAGTTTGATGTCGCCTTTTTGGGTTTTGATGATTGCGCCTTTGTAATCTTTAACTTTACTTGTATCTATGGTTTTTAGCATTGATTTTCCTTTATGGCGTTTTCCAAAAGTTTTAGAGCGTTTTCTAATCTTAAATCTAGCGTTTGTAAAGCTTGAAAGATAAATTCTATCAACTTTAAATTTTCTTGCAATAAAATTAAGTTTTTATTAAATTGATCCTCTAAGGTTTTTGGATTTAAAACCAAAATTCTAGCAAGATTTAGTTTAAACTGGGTAATGTAAGGACTTAAAAGTTCAAATAATTCGTAATATTTTTCCTTAGCGTGTGAAAGAGAGTTTTGAATTTCGTCTAAAATTTCAAGTTCATAATGCTTTAGATTAACACTTTCAAGCTTTAAAATTTCTTCTTGTAAGCGTTTATGAAAATGTGAAAGTGTGATTTGAAATTCATTGCTATGTTTTTGTGCGAGTGTGATTTTCTCACTTGCTTTTTGCAAAAGTTCTTTTGAATTTGTTGGTTTTGTAAGGGGTGGGAAGGGTCTTTTTAGCTTTTCTTTTAAAAGTTCTTCGTAGCATTGCTTAAAGCTTTTTTCTATACAATGCTCTATCCTAGCACCGCCTTCTGTGGCATTGTAGCAGGTGGGGCTTTGGCGTAAAATAATATCTTCTAAATTTTGCTTAAATAAAAGCCAAGTAGTGTGAGTGAGAACTTCACCCTCTCCTCCATAAGCTAAAATGCTAAATTTGGCATTATCTTTTTCATAATCTTGCCCGTGCTGATAATCTTTAGGGTGTGAAAAGCCATTTTCATCATAGGCTAAGTCCTGTCCTATTAAAATGATATTTTTAGCACCAAGCTCACAAGCAAGAGAATAAGCCATACAGGCGACATTAGAAAGCGGATGCTCAAAATCATATTCTTTAAAATCCATAAAATGTGCGAAATTTAAAGTTTTATTAATAAGAATATAATTTTTATCTTTAAGATAATTAAGAGCATTGGGATGCACTAAAGAAACCAAAATAAAGCAAATCCCCTCATCAAAGTCTCCAAAATCGTGCTTAAAAAATTCCGCCGTGATTTCAGAACGCTCAATCATACACACAAAATCAGGCTTAATATTATGCTTTGCTAAAATAGGATAAGCACTATCCGCACAAAAGATTAATGCTTTTTCTCTATACTCTTTTAAAAGAGGAAGTTGCTTTATAAGGCTTGGTCCTGTGCTTACGATGATAGCAGTTTTGCTTAAATTGCGTCTTTTTTCTAAGAATTCTTTAAGGCTTGGGTGAGTTAGCTGGGCGGGGAGATTGAGGATAAATTGCTCTATGCCTTGAAGCGCATCAAGTGGGTCGTTTCCGTGAGAAGAAATGACATAGAAAAAGCTTTGCAATAAAGCTTGATTGAGCTTCAAAATTTCTTCGCTAAATTTTTCATAATAATGACTACTAAGCTCTAAAAAATAAACTCTAGCATAGCTTAAAAAAGGCTCTAAATTACAAAGGCATCGAAGCTCTTCCGTGCTTAAAGTGTTGGCATCAAAAACAAGAATTTGTTGATTCATAAGCTCGTTTGAAAAATCAATATGATGAAAGATGGTATAAAGAATTTCAAGCTCTTTTTCAAAAACAACGATATGCTTGTGATGAGAATTTTGAAGTAAGGCTTTAAACAAAAGCCCATTGCCAAAGCCATAAAAATAAAGCACAGGATAAAGGGCAAATTTATCATTGTAACGCTCTAAATTCTGCTTCAATTCGCTTAAGGGATTTTGATACATCACCCCCCCCCCCCCCCTCATCGAGCAAATTGACATCAAGTTCATTTTTGCCTACGATGAGCTTAAATTTGCTTTCTTTTATGCTAAGAAGCTCTTGTTTTAAAAGAGGATTTTTTAAGGCGTTTAAATTTGCGTTAAAGAGTGCTTTTTGCATATTTTTCCTTTATTTTATCTTTGTAAGGATTAAGATGAGTTAGAGCATTTTCGAGGGGGCTTAGGTGCTTGATAATCGTTTCTTTTTGCTCCGTTAAGCCTTGCTTTGCTAGGGTGATGAGGCTTAAGTGTGCATTAGCATAAAGTAGGATTTTTTCATAATTTTCTTGGATATTTTTAGCATTTAGCACCAAAATTTTTGCAAGGTCAAATTCAAATTGTGCTAGGAGAGGATTTAAAACATCAAATAAAATAGCCTTGTCTTTTTTATTTTTCTCTATCCTTTCTTTGCAATTTTCAATAAGCTGGACTAAATTTTGTTGCGTTTCCTTGAAGGTTTGAGGATTAGAAAGAGAAAAAGTCTCGTAGGCTTTTTGAATTTTATCTTCATTTTCTTCAAGCTCTTGTAAAAATGCCTCGCTTAAACTTAAACTTTGATAAATTTTAGCATAGCATTTGAGTAAAAGCTCGTCTTGCTTGGTTTGGTTTAAGGAATTTAAATTCCCAAAAGGTCTTTTTAGCTCTTCTTTTAAAAGTTCTTCACAACACTGCTTAAAGCTCTTTTCTATCGTTCCTTCTATTTTGACTCCACCTTCAGTTGCGTTAAAAATGTCAATATCAAGCCATTTCTTAGCCTCTAAAATATCGGCTTCAAAGCTATGTTTAAACATATTCCAATACAAATTTGTTTCTACAAAACCTTCCCCACCATAAGCTAAAACGCTAAATTTCTTACTTTCGCTCTCGTAATTTTGCCCATGTTGGTAGTCTTTAGGGTGAGAAAAGCCACTTTCATCATAGCTTAAATCCTGTCCGATTAAGATGATATTTCGCACTTTCAAGCATAAAGATAGCACAAAAGCTAAATTTGCTACGCTTGGACCTCCATAATGCAGGGCAAAAGCATCGAGCCTAAAAGCCTTGATGAAAGGTAGGGTTTCGTTAAATACAATATAGTTTCTTTTGTATTGCTCCATATATTTAAGAGCGTTTGGATGCACGACACTTTTAAGGATAAAGCAAATTCCCTCATCAAAGTCTCCAAAATCGTGCTTAAAAAATTCCGCCGTGATTTCAGAACGCTCAATCATACACACAAAATCAGGCTTAATATTATGCTTTGCTAAAATAGGATAAGCACTATCCGCACAAAAGATTAATGCTTTTTCTCTATACTCTTTTAAAAGAGGAAGTTGCTTTATAAGACTTGGTCCTGTGCTTACGATAATGGCAGTTTTGGCAATGTTTTGCCTTTTGTTTAAAAGCTCTTTGATGCTAGGACTATTTAAAATTGCAGGGAGATTGTGGATAAAATGCCCCACACCTTGCAAGGCGTCCTCTAGGTTATTACCCTTGCTAAACATCGCTTGAGAAAAGGTTTCTTGTAAATCAAGCTCAAGTCTTTCATAATCTTGCTGAAAATTTTCATAATACTTAGCACCCAAATGCAAAATGCAAGTCTTAGCATAAGCTAAAAAAGGTTCTTTTGTGCAAAGCTCTCTTAAAATTTCATTATTTGTTTGATGATAGATGATGAGTTTTTGCTCTTTTAGCTCTTTTGAAAAATCAATGAGACTCAAGCACAGCCATAAAAGCTCTAAATTTCTTTCGAATATCACCAAATGCTTATGTTGTGGGTTTTGAAGTAGGGCTTTATATAAAAGCCCATTGCCAAAGCCGTAAAAATAAAGCACAGGATAAAACGCAAATTGCTCGTTATAAAATTCTAGGCTTTGCTTAAGCTCGACTAAGGGATTTTGATACATCACCCCCCCCCCCCCCTCTAAATTCGAAAAGTTGAGTTCTAAACTATCCTTTCCAAAGATGGGTTTAATGTGCGTATGCTTAATGCCTCTTAGCTCTAATTTTAGCGTTTGGTTTTCAAGGGCGTTTAAATTTTTTTCTAAAGTATTCATTCTATATTTGTATAAACAGCTTGGACATCATCATCATCTTCTAATTTATCGAGCAATTTTTCTATATCGGCTAACTGCTCCTCGCTAAAATTTACAGGTGAATTTGGCACATATTCAAGCCCTGCTTTTTTAACGACCAAATTTTTAGCCTCAATGGCATTGCTTAATTCTCCAAAAGCGGTATAATCACCGCTAATTAAAAGCTCTTCTTCATCTTGATTAAATTCTTCAAGTCCTGCATCGATGAGGTCAAGCTCAAGCTCCTCCAAATCGCCCTCAAATTTTTCTAAGTGAAAAACTGCCTTTCTAGCAAACATAAAGCCTAAAGCCCCATTTTGTAGCATTTCTCCGCCGTTTTTGTTAAAGATAGCCTTGACATTAGCCACGGTTCTAGTTGGATTATCACTCATACACTCGACCATTATCAAAGCTCCGTGCGGGGCTTTGCCCTCATAATGTATGCTTTTAATCTCCGCACTATCTTTACCGCTTGCCCTTTTGATTGCGGCGTCAATGTTGTCTTTTGGCATATTATTTGCCTTAGCGGTGGCGATGGCAGAACGAAGTTTTGGATTCATATCAGGGTCGCTTCCACCTTCTTTTGCTGCGACTTGTATGGCTTTAGCAAGTTTAGGGAAAAGCTTACTCATCTTGTCCCATCTAGCTTCTTTTGAGGCTCTGCGGTATTCAAATGCGCGTCCCATAGTGTCCTTTCTTAGTGTTTTAAAGATGAAAGTATAAAATAATAAGGCTTTAAGGGTGTTTAAAAATTTAATATTTGCAATAAAAAGATGAAGATAAAATTTTTAATTTTTAAAAATACTTATTTTGTAGATATTTGAAAGGGGTTAGTGAAAATATAGAATAAAATAATGGTGGATTTAGCAGGACTCGAACCTGCGACCAACCGGTTATGAGCCGGTTGCTCTAACCAACTGAGCTATAAATCCACTGGCTTAGTTTAAAGCTGAAATTATAGCTTAAAATTCTTAAAAAGAAATTTAACCTTTTATTTTATCCGTCCAAAAAAATCTAAAGGTAATTAAGTGCTGTAAAATGCCAAAAAAGACCATAAAGGTTGTAAAAGAGCTTCCTCCATAGCTAAAAAAGGGCATAGGCACACCAACTACTGGTGCAAAACCCACGGTCATAGAAATATTAACAGCCGCGTAAATAAAGATAAATAAGGCGACACAATTAATCACAACGCGTGTGAAATAATCTTCTTTAAATTTGTAATTTAAACTTAATAAATGAAAAATGAGTAGAGCATATAAAAGCACCAAAAATAAAGCTCCAAAAAAGCCAAAACGCTCTACAACATAAGCAAAGATAAAATCACTCGTTGAAATGGGTAGGAATTTAGAGTGCGTTTGCGTAGCTTCATCTTGCATCTTACCGCTAAGTCCTCCGCTACCTATGGCGATGATAGATTGTGCGACTTGATGGCTTGGTTTTTCGGATAAAAAATCGTGAATTCTTTGCTTTTGGTAGGGTTTTAAAAAATGTGTATAAATAAGCGGTGAGGCAAGGGCAAGGGCTAAAAAAATGCTAAGCCAAATTTTATAATTTACCCCTATGATAAAAAGCACACCAAAGCCTACTATTAAAAGAATGCTTGCTGTTCCAAGGTCCGGTTCTTGTGTGATGAGAAGAAAGGGCAAAAGAATAAAAAAGCTTAATTTTATAAAATCTTTAACTCCATAGCCTTCTTTTGGTGGGGGATTTTGATAGATGAGATAAGCTAACATTAAGATAAAAGCAGGTTTGAAAAGTTCAGAAGGCTGGATAGTAAAGGAGGTGAAAGGGATAGCAAGCCATCTTTTTGCTCCTAAATTTTCTACGCCAAATAAATCTACGCTCAAAAGCAAAGCGATATTAATCCAATAAAGCACAGGGATAAGCCAAATAAATCTTCTAAGCGGTAAAAGAAAGAAAAAAGAAAAGGTCAAAAAGCCCACACAAATGTAAATAAACTGCTTTTCGGCTAATCTAGCACTTGCTTCATAAATGAGAAAAAAAGAAAGCATAATGATAGGCAGGATAAGTATGGGCTGGATATAGTCAAAATGCGTAAGTATTCTTCTGTCAAGTTTAAACAAAATTTGCCTTTTGTGATAAAATACGCAATTATACGCTAGAATTTTAAATCTTACGCTAAGGAAAGATAAAATAAAATGCAAACTTTTTTAATTAATGAAGAGGCAAGATTAGATGTCAAACTTGCTAAAATTCTTAATCAAAGTCGTTCGCAAGTTAGCTTACTGATAGAAAATAATGCCGTTTTAATCAATGATAAAATTCAAAATAAAAATTCCTTTAAACTTAAACAAGGCGATCTTATCACGCTTAAAACCCTGCCGCAAAAAGAACTTAAAACGCAATATGAAGTAAATTTTGAGGTTGATGTTCTTTTTGAAGATGAAGATGTGCTTGTTTTAAATAAGCCTCAAAATTTGGTTGTTCACGGTGCAAGTAGCGTGAAGGAGGCGACTTTAATCGATTGGTTACTTGCGAAAAAATATACACTTTCAAATTTGGTAGGAGAGCTTCGTGCTGGGCTTGTGCATAGGCTAGATAAAGAAACAAGTGGGGCGATTATTATTGCGAAAAATAATTTTTCTCATCAAAGATTAAGTGAGCAATTGCAAGATAAAAGCTTGGGTCGAATTTACCTTGCGTTAATTGACTTGCCACTAAAAGAGGATAAAATAATCATCAATAAAGCCTTAACAAGAAGTACGCAAAATCGTATTAAAAAAATTGCGATTGAGAGAGAAAATTATAGTCCAAAAATTAAGGCAAAAGAGGCTAAAAGTGCTTTTATAAATTTGGCACTTGCTAAAGATGTCAATTTAATCGCAGCAAAGCTTTTTAGTGGGAGAACGCATCAAATAAGGGCGCATTTAGCAAGTATCAACCGCCATATTTTAGGCGATACGCTTTATGGTTATAAGGGAAATGAGGCTTGTAGAGTGATGTTACACGCGTATTTTGTGTATTTTAAACACCCAAGAACAAAGGAGCTAGTTTTTGTTAAAGCGCCTTTAATGGAAGATTTTAAAGAAATTTTAGAAAAAAAACTTTTAATAGGAGAAGATGATGAGACGATTTCACTTGAGCATTTGCTTGGCGAGTTTGACTCTTTTATTTAGTGCTTGTAGTGTGGCTGAACTTACCACGCCTAAGCAAACGCAGTTAAATGAGAGTTTGCCAAAGGTGCAAAGTCTTAAAAGTATAAGCGATCTTAGTAATGTCGCTTTTGAGTGGGAGCCTTTGTATGGTGAGAATATACAAGGCTTTTATCTTTACCGCTCAAGCGAAAAAGAGCCGCAAATGAAGCTTGTAGCGACTATTAAGGATAAATTTCAAACACATTATGTTGATACAAAGCTAGAAAGCGGAACAAAATATCAATATATGATGAAAACTTTTAATGAGCAAGGACATTTTTCAGAAGAAGGACAGGTAATAGAAATTGCAACCCAGCCTCGCCCAGAGCCTTTAGCCTTTGTGCAAGCGATTACAAATTTACCTGAACGCATTAAGCTTATTTGGCGTCCGCATACGGATTTAAGGGTTAATGCCTATATTATTGAAAAAAAGAAAGTGGAGGATAAAAAATTTGCAAAAATAGGCGAAGTGAAAAACCGCTTGAGTGCTGAATTTATCGATGAGGTTAAGGCAAATGAAAATTTTTTATATAGAGTAAGTGCTTTGACCTTTGATGGGGTTCAAAGTGAGCCTAGCGAAGTGTTAAATTCAACTAGCAAAGCTTTGCCGCCTGAAATAACGCATTTAAGTGCAAGTAATGATCTTAACGGAAAGATTATGCTAAGCTGGGATTCGCCTGTGTATGAGGATTTTTCTTATTTTAAAATTTATGCGACAAGCTCGAGCTTTTTACCTTTTACGCTTTTAGCAAAAACAGATAAAAACAGCTATGAAGATATAGTGCAAGGTGCTGGAGAAAGTAAGCAATATAAAATCACTATGGTCGATAAAGACGGCTTGGAAAGTCCTATGCCTAAAAAGGGTGTCGAGGGTAAGACTTTGGGTCTTCCTGCTAGTCCTAGCATTATTTTAGCACAAATCACAAGCGAAGGCATTGTGCTAGAGTGGGCGGATAATGATAATAGAGCCGTAGAATATGAAGTCAAGCGTTATGGTGGGGAGCAAAACGCTGTTTTTAAAGGAATTAAAGAAAAAAGACTAAGAGATATTAAGGCTTTAGCGGGAGTGGAGTATAGTTATGAAGTGATTGCTATTGATGAGCTTGGGCAACGCTCAGCACCCTCATCTAAGGTCAAAGCAGCACAATAATGCCAAATTTTAAAACCAAAAGCATAAAGAAACTTACTTTGCCTTTTGAAAAAGACGGAGTAAGTTTTCTTTTTAAGGCGGAAAATGCGAGCGTTACGCTGATTTTTACACAGCTTTTAGAGCAAAGCTTTTTTTTGCAAATTAAAAAAGAAAAAAACGCTTTCATTATCAAAGCAGATAAACACTCTAAGCCTTCTAAAATAGGCTATTTACAAAAAGCTTTAAAGGTCTTTAAGGAGAATTTTTGTGAGGGAATTTTAAATGAGGCTTTTGGCTTAAAAAATAATGCCTTAGTGGAGCAAACTCCCTTAATCGCTAGAGATTTGGAAGAGCTTTCAATAAGACTCGAAAAAGAAGAAAAAATTTATATAGAAATCGGTTTTGGCTCGGGTAGGCATTTACTCTTTAAGGCGAAGCAAAATCCTAAAATTTTAATGCTTGGAGTAGAAATTTACACTCCAGCTCTCACTCAAGTGGCAAAATTAGCTAAGGCACAAAATTTAAATAATGTCCTTTTAATTCAAAGTGATGCGAGACTTTTATTAAGTATTTTAAAGACTAAATCCATTGAAAAAATTTTCTTACATTTTCCCGTGCCTTGGGAAGATAAGCCGCACAGAAGGGTTATAAGTGAGGCGTTTTGCAAGGAGTGTGCGAGGGTTTTAAGGGGAGAATTTGAGCTTAGGACAGATAGTTATGCGTATTTTGATTTTGCCTTAAAGGAATTTTTGATTTTTTCTAAGCCGCAGTTTTTGCTGAAAAAAAATGAGAAATTGGAAATTTCAAGCAAATATGAAGATAGATGGAAAAAGCAGAAAAAAGACATTTATAATTTAATCGTTTGGGGACTTGATATGCCGGAAGAAAATCAAAACGAAGAAAAGCTTGATTTGACAAATTTGCATTTAAATGCAAGTCAAATGAGAACTTTTTGGGAGCAGTTTGAAAAGAAAAGTATAAGAGGGGAAGATTATTTTTTAAGCTTTAGAAATCTTTATGAGAGTGAAAAGGGTTTTATTTTAAAATGTGCTTTTGGAGCTTTTAATGCCCCATCACACGCTTATATTTTATTTGGCAAAAAGACAGAATTTCTTTTTAAAAATCCTTTAAAAACACAAGAAAATTTAAAGGCATTAGGAGAATTAAAGCACAAAATTGAACAATTTTCTTAAGTTTTAAGCAAAATTAAAGCAAAATTGCAAAAAAAGAAAAGGTGAAAAATGGCAAATCTTATAGAGGCAAAAAAGCTTTCTTTGGGTTATGATGAGTTGGTATTAAAAGAAGTGAGCTTTGCTTTTAAAAATGATGATTTCATTTTTATCACGGGCAAGAGCGGAAGTGGTAAAAGCACGCTTTTAAAGTCTTTTTATGGAGATTTAGAATTGCTTTCAGGACAGCTTGAAGTGTGTGGAGCAAGTATGAGAAAAATAGGGAATTTAGAACTTTTAAAGCTGCGTCAAAGGATAGGAATTATCTTTCAAGATTATAAGCTCATACAAGAATATAGCATAGAAAAAAATGTAATGCTTCCCTTAATGATTAAGGGCTATTCTAAAAAAATTTGCCAAGAGCAAGCAGCTAAGCTTTTAAAGCATGTGAATTTGACCTTCAAAGCTGATAAAAAGCCCGATCAGCTTTCAGGTGGTGAGCAGCAAAGAGTCGCTATGGCAAGAGCTTTAGCGCATAATCCAAAGCTCTTACTTTGTGATGAGCCAACGGGAAATTTGGACGAGTATTCTTCTGATATTATTTGGACGCTTTTAAAGTCCGCTCGTGAGCTTTTAGGCACTTGCGTTGTGGTTGTAACACATAGAATTCCTAGTAATTTAAGACTAAATTACAGAAGATTTAATATAGAAAATGGAAAAATGAATGAAATTTTTTAGAACACATTTATCTTTGATTTTGCCCTTGCTTTTTATGATGTTTGCTTTTGAGTTTATTTTGTTTTCTAACGCAACGCTAAAGCATTATGAAAAAATTGTCAATAAGGACTATAATATCATCGTTACAAGTAGTGTAAGTCTTGATGAAAATACACTTAAAACAAAGCTTAATAGCTTTGTTTCTTTTGAGCTTTTAGATCCTAAAAATTTGATCGAAAGGCTTAAAAATGACATTTCAGATAAGAATTTAAAACTTTTACGCGATTCTTTGCCGAAATTTTATAGCATTAAGCTTGATTATTTGCCAACTCAAAGTGAATTAAACGAGATGGAAAATCAGCTTTTAAGCATCAAGGGCATTAGTAAGGTCGAAACCTTCGCTAAAACGCATAATAAGGTCTATTCTCTTCTTGTTTTAATGAAATTTATTTTCTGGTTTTTTCTTTTCATCATTATTTTGCTAAGTTTCATACTTTTCTTAAAGCAAATGCGAATTTGGCTTTATGAGCATACACAAAGGGTCGAGATAATGTGTCTTTTTGGCGCACCTTTTTGGTTTCGTTCCTTTATGCTTTATAGGATTGTAATTGTGGATTGTTTGATTGCTTTTATTATTTTGCTTGTCTTTTTTACACAAATTTATCACTTTTCTTTGATACAAGAAAGCTTAAGGGCTGTGGATATTAGTTTGCCTGAGATTAATTTCGCCTTGCATTTAAGCTTGATTTTCTTAGGCACTTTGTCTGTTTGTTTGCTTTGTGTGAATTTTGTGATGTTTAAGGTTAAAAAATGAGGAAATTATTCCTTTTTTCTTTGTTTTCTCTTCTGCTTTTTGCAAATGGTATAGCTGAAAAAACGAAAAATTTAAAGGAAAACGAACGCATACAACAACAGCTTAGTAAAAAGCTTGAAGATTTAGCACAAGATATTTTAAGTGGAGAGAAAAATCTTAAAAATTTAAGTGAGCAAATTAACACCCTTTCTTCTCAAACAAGCAAATTGGAAGCCAATATTAAGGTTCAAAATAAAGAACTTAGCACTTTAAATAATCAAAATAAAGAACTTTTGAGAATTAAATCTTTAATGGAAAGCAAACTTATAAGTTTAATGGCTAAGGATTTTGCTTATGATTTGCCTATACCTGAGGGTTATATTGAAGGAGAGGAAAGCTTTATGGCTTTTGAGCTTTTAGGAAGCTTGGATAAGGTATTAAGTGAAGAAATTTCAAAACTTTCTAAAGACTATGAGGGAGTGAATTTATTAATAGAAAATAAGCAAAAGCAAATTGAGCAAATTAGACTTAATCTTAAAAATTATAACGAACAATTAAAAGAGCTTCAAAGCCTTAAAAATAGACAGATAAAAGAAATTAATCAGCAAAAAACAGACCGACAAATTTACGCAAAAAAACTTGATAATTTAAAGGCACAGCAAGAAGAATTAAGAGCGACTCTAGATGAGCTTAAAATCATTGATAAAAAAGAGCAAGTCAAAAAACAAAAAGAAGAAACTAGCAAGCTTACTAATAATAATCAAAAAATAAGGCAAATCGGCTCAAGCTATCAGGGAAGCTCCGTGAAGCGATATACGGGGAAAAAGACCATAGCGCCACTTGACTCTTTTACCATTAAGCAAAAATTTGGCAATTATGTTGATCCTATTTATAATATTAAAATTTTTAATGAAAATGTCGTTTTAAGAAGTAAAAAAGCCGATGCGACCGTTAAAAGTGTGTTAGATGGTAGGGTTGTTTTTGCAAAAAATACCACTATGCTTCAAAGAGTTGTTATTATCGAGCATAATGATGGAATTCATACCATTTATGCGCATTTGGATAAAATCGCTCCTAATATTAAAGTGGGAAAGAGGGTTAAAAAAGGTGCTGTTGTGGGTAGAATTAAAGATGATTTGACTTTTGAGGTAACGCAAAAGAATTTTCATATTAATCCTTTGGAATTGATTAGCTTAAATTAGCTAGTTTTAAAGCAAAATTCATTATAATTAGCCATTAATAAGGAGAAAAAATGCAAAGTAGGGAGAGAGTTTTAGTTAAATTTTCTGGTGAGGCTTTGGCTGGAGAAACGGGCTTTGGGATTGAGGACTCTATCCTTAAATTCATTGCTTGCGAGATTAAAGAATTAATTTTAAACGATATAGAAGTTGGCATAGTTATAGGCGGGGGAAACATTATGCGAGGGGCTTTGGCGGCTAAGGGAGGACTTATAAAACGAACAAGTGGCGATCATATGGGTATGCTTGCTACGGTGATTAATGCTATTGCTATTCAAGAAGCACTTGAGAGTTATGGGCTTAATGTAAGGGTGCAAAGTGCGATACAAATGGAAGCTTTTTGTGAAACTTATATTATGCGAAGGGCGCAAAGGCATTTAGAAAAGGGGCGTGTGGTTATTTTTGCTGCTGGCACGGGTAATCCTTATTTTACCACAGATACTACGGCGATTTTAAGAGCGGTAGAGATTGATGCGCAAATGGTCATTAAGGCGACTAAGGTCAATGGTGTTTATGATAAAGATCCTAAAAAATATGACGATGCGGTGTTTTTAAGCACACTAAGCTATGATGATGCGATGAAAGATAGTATTAAGGTTATGGATGATACAGCCATAGCTTTAGCTAAGGACAATGCTCTACCTATCGTAGTTTGTAATATGTTTGAGAGTGGAAATTTGCTTAAAATCATACGGGGCGATACGAGCCTTTGCTCGATTGTGAAAAATTAAATTTGAAGGAGAAAGTATGCAAAGAATAGAAGAAGTTACAGCAAAAGCTTTAGAAAAAATGGGCAACGACCGCTACCGCCTTGCCTTGGTTGTGGCACAAAGAGCCGAGCAGTTAGCAAATGGAGCAGTTCCCCTAGTCAGCTTTGATAAAAATAAAATCAAATTTGCCGACATAGCACTTTTTGAGATAGCGGAAGATAAAATTGCTTTAGAGGGTTTCATTGAAAGCACTCGATGAGGAATTATTTCTTGAAGAATTAATCGAAAATACAAAAAATTGCAAAGATTTAGAAGGTGCTAAAGCACTTTTATATAGTGTTTGTGAAAAAGATGCGATTTTAGAAAAAGCGGTTGAGTGTTGCATTAAATATCACGAAGGACAACTTAGAAAAAGTGGTGAGCCTTATGCTGTGCATCCTATTTTAGTGGCTAGTTTGGTCGCTTTTTTGAGTGAAAATAGGGCTACGATTTTAGCTGCCTTACTTCACGATGTGATAGAAGATACCGTTTGCACGGAGGAAGAGTTAAGGGAGCAATTTGGCACAGAGGTTTTAAGGCTTGTTTTAGGACTAACTAAAATCATAGAAATAAGAGAGGATAATCTTATTTCTTCTAAGTCTAAAAAATCCCTCACCAAATCCGCCCTTACTTTTCGCAATATGCTTTTAGCAAGTATCGAGGATATAGGCGTTTTAATCGTTAAGCTTTGCGATAGACTGCATAATATGCTCACCCTTGATGCTTTAAGGGAGGATAAGCAAAAACGCATCAGTGAGGAGACCCTAGTCGTTTATGCACCCATAGCACATAGGCTTGGAATTTCTAGCATTAAAAATTATTTGGAGGATTTGAGCTTTCGCTATTTAATGCCAGAAGAATATCAGCAAATTTTTAATTACATCAATTCTAACGACCAGCAAATGCAACTTGGGCTTAATGAATTTATCTCTAAAATCGAGCTTTTATTTTTAAACAATGGCTTTAGACAAGGCACTTTTGAAATTCAAAAACGCATTAAGCATAGCTATTCTATTTATCTTAAAATGCAAAGAAAAGGCGTTGGTATTGAAGAGGTTCTTGACTTACTTGGGGTAAGAATTTTAGTGGAAAAAGTGAGCGATTGCTATCTTGCACTTGGAATTTTACATACAAATTTCAATCCTCTGGTTTCGCGTTTTAAAGATTATATTGCTTTGCCTAAGCAAAATGGCTACCAGACCATACATACAACTATTTTTGATACAAAAAATATTATCGAAGCACAAATTCGCACCTTTGATATGCATAAAATCGCCGAATTTGGCGTAGCGGCACACTGGAAATATAAAGAAGATGGCAGTGTGGTCGCACCGAAGTTAGATTGGATTAGCGATATTTCTATGCAAAGTGCAAATAACTTAGAAAACGCCGAAGATTATAATGCCATCGAGCTTTATGAGTATGCTAAAGATAGCTTGTATGTTGAAGATGTGGCTGTTTATTCTCCTAAAGGAGAAATTTTTACCCTGCCGCGTGGTGCTACTGTGCTTGATTTTGCCTATGAAGTGCATACTAAGGTAGGGCTTCACGCTAAGACAGCTTATGTTAACCGTATTAAAGTTTCACTTTTAACGGAGCTTAAAAATGGCGATATTGTGCGTGTGGTTACAAGTAATGATAAATTTTATCGTTATTCTTGGATAGATAGTGTTAAAACGGGTAAGGCTAAAGCGAGCATTAGAGAATTTTGTAAGCAAAAAATGCGAGAAATTCATTATCTTAGTGCGATTAATATTCTTTGTTTTGTTTTTAATGAAAGAAAAGAAAAAATCCTTTCTTGGATAGAAAAAGAAAATTTAATGCGTCATATTCGTAAAGTTGCTAAGGATAGCGTTTATTTTAAAGATGTGGTTAATACTATTAAAAAATATGGTAAAAGGTCATATTGGTTTGATAAATATGAAATTAAAGAGCAAAAAATAGGGAATTTTTTATTTTATTCTAATCATAAAATTGCGAGTGTAGAATTTGACATTTGCTGCCATCCAAAAAGGGGCGATGAGGTTATGGCTTTTGTGGAGGCTGGTAATGTAGTCGTGCATCATAAGCTTTGCGATAGGGCGGATAAGATGTTGGAAAATAAAGATATGGTTTTCATCGCTTGGGATTCTCATATGCCAAAATCTTACAAAATGCTTCTTACTTTGGAAAATAAAAAGGGAATTTTGGCTGAATTTTTATCTTTACTTGCTAAAATGCAGATAAATTTATTAACAATTAATTTATCAAGCAATTTAAATTCTTCGGTAGATTATTTTGAAATGCTTATAGAAATTCCTGATAATATCAATCCGGATCGAGTCAAAGACAGGTTGAAGGATAATTGTAAGCTTTTAGATTTTACTTCGCTTGATGATGCGTATAAAGAGGGTTAAAGAAAGGTTTTTTTTATGGATATAAAAGAAATTTTGGCAGAAGTGAAAAGAGGCTGTGCGGAGATTATTGATGAAGCTAGAATTGAAGATTTGATTAAAAATTATTACGAAAAGGGTGAGAATTTTTATGTTAAGGCGGGGTTTGACCCAACAGCTCCTGATTTGCATTTGGGACATAGCGTGGTTTTAAGCAAAATGGCTTTTTTGCAAAAGCACGGTGCAAGGGTGCAGTTTTTAATTGGTGATTTTACGGGGCAAATAGGCGACCCAAGCGGTAAAAACGCTACGCGTAAAAAATTAAGTCAAGAGGAAGTGTTAAAAAATGCCAAAACTTATGAAAGTCAGGTTTTTAAAATTTTAGATAAAAACAAAACAGACATTGTTTTTAATTCTAAATGGCTCAATGAGCTTGGTGCGGCTGGGATTGTGGAGCTAACTTCGACTTTTAGCGTGGCTAGAATGCTTGAAAGAGAGGACTTTACGAAGCGTTTTAGGGAGCAAAGCCCAATTAGCATTTGTGAGTTTTTATATCCCTTGTTGCAAGGTTATGATAGTGTAGCTTTAAAAAGTGATATAGAAATGGGTGGAACGGATCAAAAATTTAATCTTTTAATGGGTAGAACCTTACAAAGAATTTATGATGCAAAAAAAGAACAAGCCATCATTATGATGCCTCTTTTGGAGGGACTTGACGGGGTTAATAAAATGAGTAAGAGCCTCAATAATTACATAGGTGTAACCGAAAATGCTAAGGATATTTATGCTAAAATTTTAAGCATTAGCGATGAGCTTATGTTTAGATATTATGAATTATTAAGCAAAAAAAGTTTAAAAGAAATTGAAACGATTAAAGAAAATATTCAAAATGGCTCTTTGCATCCTAAAATTGTCAAGGAAAATTTAGCTTTAGAGCTTGTGGAGAGATTTCACTCTAAAGAGCTTGCAAATGAAGCAAAGGCTGAATTTGATAGAGTGCATAGTGCAAATGCCCTGCCAAGTGAGATAGTCGAATTTGAGCTAAGTGGTGGTAGTGTGTGGCTGGCTAAGGCTTTGGTTGAATGTGGTTTGGAAAATTCCACTTCAGCAGCGAGAAGAGCCATAGTGGCAAATAGCGTAAGCGTTAATTCTCAAAAAATCAAGGACGAGCAAATGCAACTAGAATTGGGTGAGTATATTTTACAAATAGGAAAAAGAAAATTTGCTAGATTAAAGGTTAAAAAATGAGTTTTAAACCCCTTAAAATAGGAAAATATACGATTAAATATCCCATTTTTCAAGGAGGAATGGGGCTTGGCATTAGTTGGGATAGGCTTGCTTCGGCAGTGTCCTTAAATGGAGGACTTGGCATTATCTCTTCTGTGGGAACGGGCTATTATGAAGAAAGAACGCACATTAGCAAAGAATTAAATGCTAAACCTTATGGGAGTGAAAATTTTTATTCCAAAGAGGGCTTAAAGGCTTTAATTACAAATGCTAGAAAGGTTTGTGGGGACGCACCTTTGGGTTGTAATATACTTTGTGCGAGTAATGATTATGCTAGAATTGCCCGTGATGCTTGTGAAGTGGGCTTTAATGTCATAGTTTCTGGAGCTGGTTTGCCCACAAATTTGCCTGAATTTACGGCGGATTTTCCCGATGTGGCTTTAGTGCCGATTATCTCTTCGGCTAAGGCTTTAAAGATTATTTGTAAAAGATGGCAGGGGCGTTATAATCGTTTGCCCGATGCTGTGGTTTTAGAAGGTCCGAAAAGTGGCGGACATCAAGGCTTTACTTATGAGCAATGCCTAGATCCAAATTTTGCTTTAGAAAATTTAATTGCTCCTGTTGTTGAAGAGGCGAAAAATTGGGGTTCTTTTCCTATTATAGCAGCGGGGGGTGTGTGGGATAAAAATGATATTGAAAAAATGTTAAAATTGGGTGCTAGCGGAGTGCAAATGGGGACAAGGTTTATCGGCACTTTTGAATGTGATGCGAGTGATAATTTTAAAGAAGTTTTATTAGCCTCCAAGGAGGAAGACATCAAGCTTATAAAATCGCCCGTAGGATACCCTGCAAGAGGTGTGCAAACAAATTTGCTTGATTTAGTCGCTAAAAAAATGGGTCCAAAAATTAATTGTATTAGCAATTGTGTCAGCCCTTGTGGTAGAGGTAAGGAGGCGACTAAGGTGGGCTATTGTATCGCAGATAGGCTTTTTGATGCTTGGTCGGGAAAGAAGGATACGGGATTATTTTTTACAGGTGCAAATGGTTATAGACTAGATAAGCTCATTAGCGTTAAAGAGCTTATTGACAAACTTGTAAATGGCGAATAATGCGAAGCTTACTCGCACTTTTTTTATTATTTTGCTTTTGTTTTGGGGCTTTTGAAAAACAAATAGAAGAATTTGATAAAAATTTTATAGGCTCTACAAATGACTTGCAGGTAAAGTTGCATCAGCAGCTTAAAAGCCTTTATATACAAAGCGTGATTAATGACGATGAAAAAACAAAGGTTGAAGTTTTAAAACGCCTTATCATTAGCTCCAATACATTAAAGCTTGATGATACATCTTATGCTAAGGAGCTTGAAGAAAGTGGCATAAAAAAAGCAAATATTGAGTCTTTAAGAAGAGTCGTTATCAAAGATGTGAAACTTGAGAATAAAAAGCCTACGGAAAAACCTGCATTTGAAAATGTGAAGGAAAATTCCAAAAAAGAAGTCGTAAAAAAAGAAGAATTAAAGAAAAGTGATACGACAAAAAAAGAGGAAAAAATTTATATCTTAAATTCCAAAAAGTTAGCAAATGGAATGGAGCTTAATTTAAGTGCAAATTTGAGTGAATTTAAAGACTTTGTTTTAGATGAAAAGGGGAATTACCGTCATATTATCGATTTTGAAGCGATCTTGGAGGGGGGCAGGAAGGAATTTCAATTTAAAAATTATAATATCATCCTTTCTCAATATAATCCAAAAGTCGTTCGTATAGTCCTTAGAGCTAAGGAGAAAATAAGTTTAAATTTGAAAAAGGAAGAAAAAAAAGTAAGCATTTTGATGACTGAGTTAAAAGATGTTCCAAAGAAAAATCAAAGCATCAAAACGCAAAAGGTCGAAAAAAAGCCTGAGAAGCAAGAAAACAATTTAAAAATTCAAAAAAGTGAGAAAAAATCTCTTTATATCGTTGATGTGGATAAGAGTGAAAATGGGGTTGTTTTGAAATTTGATGAGGAGCTTGATGAGGAAGATTTTGAAATTTCCAACGCAAAAGATTCTAAATTTTATAGGCAAATCGTCAGCTTTAAGGGCGTTTTAGGAGGAGATAGAAAAAGCTATACTTATGGTAAAAACGCCATTACCGTAACCCAATATAATCCAAAAGTCGTTCGTGTGGTCTTAAGCTCTGCGAAAGAATTTGGGCTTTATAAGGATATCGATGATAAAAGCTTAGTTCTGGCTTTTAATGAGCCTAAAAATCAAAGCTTTAGTTCAGTCAAAATAAGTCCTAGTAAAAATACGCTTAATAAAAATTATAAAACGAATAAAATCATAGTCCTAGATGCAGGACACGGCGGTAAGGATAGTGGAGCTTTAAGTAAAAATAAGCGTTTAAAGGAAAAGGATATTGTTTTAAGCACAACGCTAAAGATAGGCAATGAGCTTAAAAAAAGGGGCTTTAAGGTTTATTATACAAGAACGACGGATAAATTTATCAATCTTAGAGATAGAACTAAAATCGCTAATGATAGAAAGGCTGATTTATTTTTATCCATACACGCTAATGCCGCCCCCAACGCTTCTAAAGCTAAAAGTTCTGAAGGCTTAGAAACCTTCTTTTTAAGTCCAGCAAGAAGTGAGCGTAGTAAAAAAGCCGCTGAAAAAGAGAATCAAGGCGACTTTGAAGAGATGAATTATTTTTCCAAGCAAAGCATTTTAAATGTCTTAAATAGAGAAAAAATTGTCGCTTCTAACAAACTTGCCATTGATATACAAAAGGGCGTTTTGGCTAAGACCAGAACGCGCTATAAGGTGGTTGATGGTGGGGTAAGAGAAGCGCCTTTTTGGGTCTTAGTTGGTGCTTCAATGCCAGCTATTTTACTTGAAATTGGCTACATCACACATCCTAGCGAGGGCGAGAGAATTGCAAATAAAAACTTTCAAGATTTATTAGCCAAGGGCATTGCTGATGGGGTGGAAAATTATTTTTATCATAATCGATGAAAAAAGCTAGAGTCATTTTTAAGGATAATACGCCTTATTCTTTAGATTTTGAAGATTTTTATTTTAATTCGCAAGAAGGCGTAGAAGAAAGTCGCTTTGTTTATACGGAGGCATTTGAGTGGGAAGAGTGCGAAAGCTTTATCATCGCTGAAACGGGCTTTGGCATAGGGCTTAATTTCTTTTTGACTTTACAAAATTTTTTAAAGACTAAAAAGCGACCTAAAAGGCTTTTTTATGTGAGCGTAGAGGGTTTTTATTTAGAGCCTAGCTTTTTGCGTGAGGCTTATAAAAGACTTGGAATTTACGAAGAAATTAAAGAGCTTTTGGAGCAATTTTTACTTTTTTATCCTAAATGTGCTAAGGGGATTTATCGTTTTTATTTTAAAGACTGCTTTTTAGACCTTGTTTTTGATGATATAAGTGTTTTGAAGCGTTTGGAATTTGAGGCAAATATTTGGTATTTAGACGGCTTTTCTCCTAGTAAAAATTCTCTTATGTTTGATGAAAATACCCTTTTTGAAATCGCAAGATTATCTAAGCTTAATGTGACAATTTTGAGTTTTTCATCATCTTCTTTTTTACAGAAAAACCTTAAACATTGTGGTTTTGATGTCGCAAAAGTGAAGGGTTTTAGAAAAAGAGAGATGGTAAGGGCTTTTTTAAAACATAAGAAGCAAATGACAAACAAGGAGGCTTATTTTCAAAAAGTTTCTGCCAAATTTGAAAATAAAAAAGTCGCCATTATAGGCGCTGGCATCAGTGGCGCACTTTTGGCTTATGAGCTTAGTCTTAGGGGTTTTGAGGTCGAAATTTTTGAAAAAAACGCCACACTTTATGAGGGTGCTAGCTCTAATGAAAGCGGGATTTTAAGCTCTTTGATTTTAAATCCTCAAAGTGCTTTAGGAAATTTTTCTTTAAATGCCTTTGTGGAGGCGAGTCGCTTTTATAGACAAATTTTAGACTTAAAATTAAAGGGAGTTTATGAATTTGCTTATACTTTGCAAATGCAGCAAAGATTTTTTACGCAAAAAGACAATGCCTATTTTCAAATCGCACAAAATAAGGCTTTTTTGGATTATGGAGGGCATATTTATCCCAAAGAAATTCTATCAAGCCTCTTTGAAAAAGCTGGAGTAAAGATTTATTTTAATCATCATTTTAGCCATTATGAGCGTGAAAATGAAACCTTTAATCTTATTTTTAAAAACGCTTCTAAAAGATGTAAATTTGGGATTTTAATCTATGCTTTAGGAGCAGATGCTAAGGATTTTTTGCATTATGAAGCTATGCTTTTGAGCCGAGTAAGAGGACAGCTAACGCACCTAAAGCCTTTTTTTAAGACGGAATTTCCCCTCTCGTCTAAGGCTTATATTTGTCCTCCAAAGTCTAATTTACAAGTTATTGGTGCAACTTATGACAGACTTAATGCAAATCCAAAAGGTCAAAGAAAAGATGATGAAGAAAATTTAGAAAAGATTAAAGAATTTTTAAGAGGAGATGAAGAGATTGAGATTATAGGCTCTAGGGTGGGATTTCGCTCTTATTCTAGTGATAGATTTTGCATAGCGGGTGCGGCTTATGATGAGGAATTTTATAAACAAAATTATAAAGCCTTATTATGGCATAAAAATAAGCCTCAAATTTCTCCGCAAAATATCCCCAATCTTTATCTTAGTCTTGCTCAAGGTTCAAGAGCTTTTAGCTCAAGTGTGCTTTGTGCTCGTTATCTTTGTGCCTTGATAAATGATGAGCCATTGGGCTTTTATGCTGACTTTATCCCTCATATTCACCCCGCTAGATTTCTAATAAGAAAACTTAAAAAAGGTTTGCTGGGATAACCTTAATTTCTAAATATTTTTTTAAGATTGTTAAAATTTTAATTTAAGTTTAAAAAGCTTTATTTTATTATTTTAAAGAATAAAAATTTAAAAAGGAAAAGTGATGGTTGATCTAGAGCAAATCAAAGAACGCTTAGCGACACTTGAAAAGCTTCCTTCTTTAAAGTCCAATGGCTCTATCCCTAAGGCTTTAGAAAAGGCGGGTTTTTCAAGAAGAGATTTTATGAAATGGGCTGGGGCTATGACGGCTTTTTTGGCACTTCCTGCAAGTTTTGCACCTATGGTGGCAAGGGCAGCGGAATTAGCCGATAGACTTCCTGTTGTGTGGCTTCATATGGCTGAATGCACTGGGTGTAGCGAAAGCTTATTAAGAAGCGATACGCCGACTATTGATAGTCTTATATTTGATTATATTTCTTTAGAATATCACGAAACGGTAATGGCAGCTTCAGGTTGGCAAGCGGAAGAAAATTTAGAAAATGCCATTGAAAAACATAAGGGTAAGTATGTCCTAATGGTCGAAGGTGGTATCCCTATGGGCGATACAGAGAGCTATCTTACCATAGGACCTCACGGAAAAACTGGTTATGAAATTTCGAAATTAGCCTGTGAAAATGCTTATGCGATTTTGGCTATTGGCACTTGTTCTAGCTTTGGTGGGATTCAAGCGGCGCGCCCTAATCCAAGCAATTCTCAGCCCTTAAGCAAGGTAACAAATAAAACTATTATCAATGTTCCAGGCTGTCCTCCTAGCGAAAAAAATATCGTGGGTAATGTCCTTCAACTTCTTCTTTTTAAAGAGCTTCCTAGTCTTGATGTGTATAATAGACCTAAATGGGCTTATGGCTTGAGAATTCACGATTTGTGTGAAAGAAGAGGGCGTTTTGATGCGGGTGAATTTGTCCATAGTTTTGGTGATGAGGGTGCAAAGCAAGGATACTGTCTTTATAAAGTGGGCTGTAAGGGTCCTTATACTTTTAATAATTGTTCTAGAGAAAGGTTTAATCAGCATACTTCTTGGCCTATTCAAGCAGGACACGGCTGTATAGGTTGCTCGGAGCCAAATTTCTGGGATACTATGGGACCTTTTGAAGAGCCTTTGGCAAGTCGTCAATTTGACCCTGTTTTGGGACTTGGGGCAGATAATGTCTCGGATAAAATAGGCATAGGCGTTTTAACGCTCACAGGAGTTGCCGTAGCTGCACACGCGGTAATCGCTTCTATGAAGAAAAATGAGGAGTAAAAATGAGTCAAAAAATTATCGTTGATCCTATCACAAGAATTGAGGGGCATTTGAGGGTTGAAGTTGTTGTTGATGATGATAATGTTGTCAAGGAGGCTTATGCTGGCTCTACGCTTTGGCGTGGGATTGAAACTATTGTTAAGGGTCGCGACCCAAGAGATGCAGGCTTTATGACGCAAAGAATTTGCGGAGTTTGCACCTTTTCGCATTATAAAGCTGGAATTGTCGCTGTGGAAAATGCACTTGGCATCACTCCTCCACTTAATGCCTTACTAACTAGAACTTTGATGAATGCGGCTTTATTTTTACACGATCATATTGTGCATTTTTATCAGCTTCACGCACTAGATTGGGTTGATGTAGTGAGTGCTTTAAGTGCTGATGTGAAAAAAGCAAGCGATTTAGCCTTTAATTATACTTCAAATCCTTACGCCACAGGTGCGGATAAGCTTTTGGAAGTGCAACAAAGACTTAAAGCCTTTGTCGATAAGGGGAATTTGGGACCTTTTGCTAATGCTTATTATGGGCACAGCACTTACCGCTTTAACCCAGAGCAAAATCTTATTGCTCTTTCGCATTATTTAGAGTGCTTAAGAATTCAAAGAATTATCGCGCAATGTATGGCGATTTTTGGTTCTAAAAATCCTCACCCACAAAGCTTGACTGTGGGCGGAGTTACTTGCGTTATGGATCTTTTAAGTCCTTCTAGAATGGGTGAGTATATGGAGAAATTTAAAGAGGTGGCAGATTTTGTGAACCGTGCCTATTATCCTGACTTAGTTATGGCTGGAAAAGCTTATGCAAATGAGGCTAGTGTGTTAAATGATGTCGGTGTGGCAAATCTTTACACTTTTAAAGAATTTCAAGTGGGTCGCGATGAGTGGCTTTTTGAAAGTGGCATTATTAAAAATGGCGATTTAAGTAAGGTTTATGAGGTGGAAGAAGATAAGATTACCGAAGAGGCGACTCATTCTTGGTATGCGGATAATGAGCCTTTACATCCTTATGATGGCAAAACAAATCCTAATTACACAGGGCTTGTCGATGGCGAAAGTATCGATCATCACGGCAAAATAGCTCATACTAAAAATTTCGATACTAAGGGTAAATATAGCTGGATTAAGGCTCCTCGTTATGAGGGTGAGCCTATGCAGGTGGGACCTTTGGCTAATATTGTCGTAAATTATGCTAAAAATAATCAATATGTAGTTCCTGTTGTCGATACCTTTTTAAAAGAAACAAATCTTCCTTTAACGGCGGTATTTAGCACTTTGGGAAGAACGGCTACTCGCTGTTTAGAGGCTAAGATTATCGCTGATAATACCCTGAGAGCTTTTGATAATTTAGTCGCAAATTTAAAGATCGATGAAAGCACTTGTTCGCCTTATGTGATTGATAAAAATAAAGAATATAAAGGGCGTTATATGGGGCATGTGCCGCGTGGGACTTTGAGTCATTGGTGTAGGATTAAAAACGGCGTGATTGAAAATTGGCAAGCTGTTGTCCCTAGCACTTGGAATGCTTCTCCAAAAGACGCAAAGGGTGTAGGTGGAAGCTACGAGCAATGTTTAATCGGGCTTAAAATCGCCGATGTAAAGCAGCCTCTTGAAATTATACGCAAAATTCACTCCTATGATCCTTGCATTGCTTGTGCTGTGCATGTTATGGATACTAAGGGAAATAATTTAAGTGAATATAAAGTCAATGTGAATTTATAAGGAGACTTTATGCAAAAACAAGAAGAAAAATTGCAAAGAAAAGCAGAATATGAATTTAGCATAGGTTTGCGTTTAACCCACTGGATAAGGGCTGTAGCGATTGTGATTTTAGTGGGGACTGGATATTATATTTCTTATGTTTTTCAAAGCCCAAATTTGCCAAGTGATCCTAGTAATTTTATGCAAGCAAAATATCGCTTAGTGCATCAGGCTGTGGGTTTTGTTTTGATAGGATGCATTATTTTTAAGGGCTATTTGTTCTTTTTTGACAAGTGGAGTCGTAAAGAAAGGGCAAGTATCGCTGATATTTTTAGCCTTAAAATTTGGGTAGAGCAGATTAAATTTTACCTTTTTTTAGGAAAGCATCCCCCTTTAAAAGGCGTTTATAATCCCTTACAATATGTAACTTACCTTTTCTTTTATCTTGTGATGATAGGCATTATCCTTACAGGACTTATTCTTTATACGCACACTTACCACGAGGGCTTGGGTGGTATGCTTTATGATATGCTAAGACCACTTGAGGCTATGATGGGGGGCTTGGCTGAGGTTAGGACTTATCATAGAATTTTAATGTGGGTGATTTTGATTTTCGTGCCTGTGCATATTTATATGGCTATTTTTAATGCAGTCAAGGGTAGAGATGGTGCTTTAGACGCTATTATTAGCGGTTATAAATTTATCAAGGAAGAGAAAAATTGAATTTTCTTGTGCTTGGCATAGGAAATATTATGTTTGCAGATGAGGGCTTAGGCGTTCATCTTTGCAAACAGCTTGAAAAAAACTACAAATTTAACCACCCAAATCACACTTTAAGCTTCATTGATGGTGGCACTTTAGCCTTGCAGTTAAGCTATATTATGGCAGAGTATGATGAGATGATTGTGCTTGACTGTATTGATGCTGATGATGCTGAAGTGGGAGAGGTATTTTTCTTTCCTTATGAGGCTATGCCAAAGAGGGTGAATTGGAGTGGAAGCGCACACGAGATAGAAATGCTTCAAACGCTACAATATATGGAATTAGCTGGGGATTTACCGCATACACAAATTTTAGCAGCCGTGCCAAGACGCATTGAGCCTATGAGTTTTGAGCTTTCAGGTGAGATTATTAAAGCTGCTAGCGTGATGGAAAAAATTTTACTTGATTATCTAGCTAAAAAGGGCTTTAACTATGAAAAGGTGGGAGATTTTACCCTGCAAGATTTGGCACGAATTTCTTTTAAGCCTTAAATTCTTTTAATTTTTCTATAACCATTTGTGGCGTTAAATCCTGCATACATTTGTGATGCTTTAGCGGACAAACACGCTTCATGCAGGGCATACAGGCTAGATTAAGATGGATAATTTTGGCATTTTTACTTTGCCAAGGAGAAGTTTGTGTGAATTTGGTTGGTCCAAAAAGCACGAGCATTTTGACTTTTAAAGCTGCACCTAAATGCATAGCACCGCTGTCATTTGTGAGAAAAAGATCACTTAGGGCGATATTTTGCGTAAGGGTATGAATGCTTGTTTTATTGCATAAATTCTTAGCTTTAATGCCATTTTGTGCAAGAATTTCGCAGATTTTAGCACAAATTTTAGCCTCTTCTTTACCCGCCCCAAGAATAATAATTTCGTGGCTTTTGGCAAATTCAAACCCCACTTTTGCAAAATACTCTTCATCCCAGCGTTTAGCACTCCCATAGCTTGCACCAGGGTTTAAAGCGAGAATTTTTTTGCCACTTTTAAGTTGTAGGGGTGCTTTAAATTTCGTTTTGATGGGTAGTTTTAAATCTTTTGATGAGATTTGAAAATTTAAAGTATGCTCAATGAAATTTAAGTATTTTAAAACTTGATGTGAGTCTTTTAAGATTTTTTTGTTGAAACAAAATTTTTTTTTGGATTTTATGATTTTTAAAATAAGCTTTGCCGAAAGTGCCGAGCGAAAAGAAAATGCAAGGTCAAATTGATGATTTTGACGCAAATGAAAGGCTTGTTTGTAGCGCTTTTTTTTATCTTCTAAGATAATGCTTGAGTTGGGAAATTCTTTAAAAAGTGTTGTCGCTACAAAAGAGCCAAAAAAGATAAATTCAGCTTCTTTAAATTTTTCCTTAATGCCATAAATCGCCACACTAGCCATTACGGTATCGCCTAGCCAAGTGGGGAGATTGATAAAAATTTTCATATTTTGCCTTTGTGTGTTAAACTTTTAATTTTAACAAAATAGGCTAAAAATGACAATAATTTCTATCATCATCCCACTTCATAACTGCGAAAATTTCATACACAGAGCCTTAAAAAGCTGTCAAAATCAAGATTTTATCAATTATGAAGTGATTATTATTGACGATAAAAGCGAAGATGAGGGAGCTAAGATAGCTTTAGAATTTGTTAAAAAGGATAGACGATTTAAGCTTTTTAGTAATGCCACACACTTAGGCACTTTTGCAAGTAGAAACGAGGGAATTTTAAGGGCAAATTCGCCTTTTTTGATGTTTTTAGACGCAGATGATTATTTATGCGATGGGGCGTTAAAAAGGGTTTTTGAAAGTTTAAATTTAAAAGCTGATGTGGTGCTTTTTGACTCTTTTGTGCATAGGGTTAAAACAAAGCAATTTTATCGTTTTAAGCAAGATGAAATTTTAACTCAAAATGAATTTTTTCAGTTTCTAGGCAAACAAAGACATTTTTGCTGGTCGCTTTGGGCTAAGGTTTTTCGTAAGGATTTGGCTTTAAAATGTTTTGAGTTTGTTGATAAAAATGCGTTTTTGTGCTATGGCGAAGATGTGCTTTTTTGCTATATTTATTTTATGCTTTGCGAGAAAATTGCCGTTTTTAAGCATAGCATTTATATGTATGAATTTAATGTTTTTGGGCGTTATGAGAGCAAGGAAGCAACGATTTTAAAGCAAAATTATGAAGATAAGACAAAAAGTGTTCATCTTATAAAAAGCATAGCGCAGAAATTTCCTCCAAATGATTTAAACCCTAAGCTTTTTAAGGTTTTAGAAAAAGAGATAAGAGATTTAAAGATTAGAGCTTTGATTAATTAATTGTAAATTGCTAAACTAAAAGAATTAAGTGAAAATTTTTAAGTATAAGGACTTTTTGTGTACCACATTTTTTTTACAGCCGATGAAAATTACATTAAATTTACTAGTGTTTTAATGAGTAGCATTATCAAAAATGCGACAAAAGCTTATGAAAAAAAGCCTTTTTGCTTTCACATTTTAAGCGATTTTGTAAGCGATGAAACGAGGCAAAAGCTAGAAAATTTGCAAAAAGCTTTGTGCGAAATTTACCCTTGCGAAATCATAATCCACATCCAGGATAATGCCAAATTTGACAAATTTCCAAGTTCAGGTGCAGCACAAAATAATAAACTTTCTTACTACCGCCTTAAAATGATGGCTTTTTTAGATGAAAGTGTCAAAACTTGTCTTTATTTAGATTCTGATATGCTCGTTTTTGATGATGTAAGAGAGCTTTTTGAGCTTGATTTAAAGGATAATATCGCTGCTGTGGTGGGGGATATGGGAAGTAAGAAAGCCAAGATTAAATTTAAAGAAGCAAATGAAAAGAAGATTTTTTATTTTGATGAAAATTATTTTAACTCGGGTTTTTTGCTTATCAATGTGAAGGAATACAAAAAGGCACAAATTGAAGAGCGTTGTGAGGACTTAGCGTCAAAATGTTTTTATATTAAAAGTGCAGACCAAGATTTGCTTAATGCCTCTATAGAGCCTAAAAGGCGTTTAAAGCTTGATTTTGCTTGGAATTTCTTTGTCAATGCCTACGCTTATGTGATTACAAAAGATGATAAAAAAGGCTATTTAAACTATACAAAAGAGGAATTTAACCGCAGCTTTGAAAATCCTAAAATTCTTCATCTATGCTTTAAGCCTTGGAAATTTTTACGCTCTTTTAATGATAGTAAGGGGCGTAATGTCAATGATTTATGGTGGGAGGAAGCGGTTAAAACTCCTGCTTTTAATACCGAGCTTTTAGAGCTTAAAAGCCACATTAAAGACCATTTGCTTTATGCAGGGCTTGGTGCGTTATTATACCGCTACACAAAGAATTTTAATTTGCTTAAAATTTCACGCTTGATAAAATATCAAAATGAGGATTTAAAAATCGCACAAAATGCCCAAAATTTCAGTGATAAAGACTTTGCTTCTTTTTTGTTTTTGGGTGAATTTATCTTACACGCTAGGGCAAAGCAAAAAAGTGCTTTTAGTGTATTTTTAAAGGCTTTAAAGCATATTAGAGCTTATGAAAAATATGCGCGTTAAAAAGCGTTAAAATAAGCTTGTTAGAATTGTTGCTTATTTTAATTTAGAGTAGAAAATTTGGTATTTAAAAATTATATAATCAATGCTCTTGGTATTTTATTTTCTCGGATTTTAGGACTAGCTAGAGATGTTTTAATAGCCCTTTTTTTAGGGGCTGGGCTTTATAGCGATATTTTTTTTGTCGCACTTAAAATGCCTGCTTTTTTTAGACGCATTTTTGCTGAGGGTGCTTTTGGGCAAAGTTTTTTGCCAAATTTTGTCAAAGCAAGGAAAAAGGGTGCATTTTGCGTAAGTGTGCTTTTACAATTTGGCTTTATTGTCTTTTTATTTTGCCTTTTAGTAAGTTTTTTCGCGTCTTTTTTTACAAAAATTTTTGCCTTTGGCTTTGATGCAAAGACCATAGCCTTAGCCTCTCCTTTGGTGGCGATTAATTTTTGGTATTTATTTTTCATCTTTGTAGTAACCTTTTTTGGTGCCTTATTAAATTATAAGCACAAATTTTTCCTCACTTCTTTTTCCGCTTCTTTGTTTAATCTTAGCATAGTTATCGCCGCTTTTTTCGTGGATAAAAATGACCCTCATCAAACGCTTTATTATTTTTCCTATGCTACGCTTTTAAGTGGGGTGGCACAGCTTATCTTGCACCTTTTTGCCTTAAAAGATAATGCAGTGGTTCGTGCGATGGGTTTAAGCATTAAGTTAAGGCGGTATAAGGCGAATTTAAAAGGCTTTTATAGCACATTTTCTCACGGAGTTTTAGGCTCTTCAGCGACTCAAATAAGCTCTCTTTTAGACACGACAATCGCAAGTTTTTTAATTACAGGTAGCATTTCTTATCTTTATTATGCTAACCGCGTTTTTCAGCTTCCTCTTGCTCTTTTTGCTATCGCTCTTACTCAAGTTGCCTTTCCTAAAATTTTAAGACTTTTAAAAAGCAGTCAAGAAAAAGAGGCTTTAGACTTTATGCGTAAGGCTTTAGCAGGACTTAGCTTTTTGCTTGTTGTTTCGAGTATAGTAGGGATTATTTTTGCGAAAGAGATTTGTCAGCTTTTGTTTGAAAGAGGTAATTTCACGCAAAAAGATAGCCTTTTAAGTGCTTATGTTTTGATGGCTTATTTGCTAGGTCTTTTGCCTTTTGGCTTACAAAAACTCTTTTCTTTGTGGCTTTATGCGGAATTTAAGCAAAAAATAGCCGCCATTATCGCTATAAAATCCCTTATTTTAAGTGCTTTTGTTTCTATCGTTTTAATTTTTTTGATTAAAGATGAGAATTTAAAGGTTTTGGCTGTGGCATTTGCGAGTTCTTTAAGTGCCTTTTACTTACTTTTGGCTAATATTAAGGAATTTGGTTTTAGGCGTTTTTGGGGCTTAATTTCTTGGAAGAAAAGCCTTTTAGCCTTAGTTTTTTTAGCTTGTTTTTCTTATTTGCTTTTAGAAAGTAAAATGATGATAATTAGCGTTTTAATAGAGTTTTTTGAGTGGATTAAAGGAGGCTTTAATGCTTTTATTTGATAGTGTGAAAAAAGAAAAATTAGCCCTTAAAAAAGAGGGCGTTGTTAATATGTATTTGTGCGGTCCTACGGTGTATGATGATGCACATTTAGGACACGCTAGAAGTAGCATTTGTTTTGATTTATTAAGAAGGGTTTTGCTTTCACTTGGAAGAAAGCTTTACTTTGCTAGAAATTATACTGACATTGATGATAAAATTTTGAAAAAAATGCAAGAAAGTGGCGAAAGCCTAGAACAAATCACACAAAAATACATCGCCCATTATGAAAGAGATATGAAAAATTTGCGTGTTTTAGAGCCTGACTTAAAGCCTAAGGCGACCGAATATATTAAGCAGATGATAGAGCTTATTTTGCGTTTGGAAAAGCAGGGTTTTACCTATACTTTAGAAGATGGAATTTATTTTGATACAAGTAAAGATGAAGCGTATTTAAGTCTTTCAAAACGCAGTTTTGAAGAGACTAAAACAAGGCTTTTAGAGCAGAAAGAAAAGAAAAATGAAAGTGATTTTGTGCTATGGAAATTTGACGAGGGCTTTTATGCTGCACCCTTTGGTAAGGGGCGTCCGGGCTGGCATAGCGAGTGCGTGGCGATGATAGAGGCTTTATTTAAGGACGGACTTGATATACACGCTGGGGGGGTGGATTTGCTTTTTCCGCATCACGAAAATGAGGCGGCGCAGTGTCGTTGTGCCTTTCATAAAGATTTAGCCACGCACTGGCTTCATAATGGCTTTGTGAATATAAATGGCGAAAAGATGAGTAAAAGCCTTAATAATAGCTTTTTCATTAAGGACGCTTTAAAAAAATTTAGCAGTGAGGCTTTGAGGTTTTATTTAATGAGTGTGCATTATAGGGCGCATTTTAATTATTCTTTGGAGGATTTATCCCTATGTAAAAAGCGTTTAGATAAGCTTTACCGCCTTAAAAAACGCCTTGATTTAAACGAATTAGAAGACAAGCCTAAAAAGTGTGAAAGAGAGCTTTCTCTTACTATTTTGCAAGCCTTACAAGATGATTTAAATATCTCTAAGGCTTTAGCTTTGCTTGATGAATTTATCGCAAATGCCAATTTAAAACTTGACGAAAATAAGGTTTTAAAAGAGGATTTAAGGGAGGATTTTAAAGAACTTGCTTTTATTTTTGGTGTAGGCTTTGAAGATGTGATTTTATATTTCCAACAAGGTTTTAGCAAGGAGCAAATTGCGTGGATTGAAACACAAATCGCAAAACGAAGCGAGGCTAAAAAAGCAAAAGATTACGCTTTGGCTGATAAATTAAGGCAAGATTTAGCCGAGTTTGGCGTTGTGCTTTTAGATACAGCACAAGGCACGATTTGGGAGAGAGCTTGATGAGCTTAAGGGAGGTTTTAAGGCGGTTTAAGCCCTTTTATATCGCTTATTTTAAGTATTTTTTACTCGCTTTTTTAGGCATGATGATGGCAGCCTTAGGCACGGCGGCTAGTTTTCACTCTTTACAACCCATTTTAGATTATGTTTTCATAGAAAAAAGGGTGGATTTACTTTACATCGTGCCATTTTTTGTCGTTTTTGCCTATTTGATTAAAAACGCGGGGCTTTATATGCAAAGCTATTATGTCGCATATATTGGCACAAATATTTTAAAAACCTTACGAAAAAATGTGCTTGATAATCTTTTGCGTTTAGATATGGACTTTTTTAAGCGTTATAGAAGTGGAGAGCTAATGAGTCGTTGCACAAACGATATAGGTGCGTTGCAAAGCATAGTTTCTACCTTGTTGCCTGAGCTTTTGCGTGAAATTATGACAGCCATAGGGCTTTTAAGCGTGGTGATCTATCATAGTCCGCGTCTTGCTTTTTTCGCGCTTATCGTGCTTCCTTGTGCGATTTTACCTTTAATATGGTTTGCTAAAAAGCTTAAAAAATATGCTAAAAACACACAAGAAACGGGGGCGGATTTACTTTCTAGTTTGGGAGAAATTTTTAAAAATATCGAGCTGATTAAGGCAAATAGCACAGAGCAAAAAGAAAGTGATAAATTTAATAAGCATAATGAAAAGCTTTGCAAAGTTACACTTAAAACAAGCAGGGTTGATGCTCTAATCTCGCCTATAATAGAGCTTATCGGCTCTTTGGGTGTGGCTTTGGTGATTATTATAGGTGGCAAGGAGGTCATAGCAGGGCGTATGAGCGCTGGCTCTTTCATAGCCTTTGTGTCGGCTCTTTTTGCACTTTATCAGCCCATTAAAAAGCTTACAAATTTGTATGGAAGATTACAAATTGCTATAGTGGCGAGTGAAAGGACCTTTTATTTGCTTGATTTAAAACCTGAAATTAAGGGCGGAGAAAGAGAGCTTAAGAGTATTAATGAAGTGGAATTTAAGGATGTGCATTTTGCCTATGAGGAAAAAAATGTGTTAAATGGACTTAATTTAAGCTTTAAAAAAGGCGAAATTTTAGCTCTTGTAGGAGCAAGTGGGGGAGGGAAATCATCTATCGTAGGACTTTTACTTCACTTTTTTAAAAGAAAGAGTGGGAAAATTTTGCTTAATAATGAAAGCATAGATGAATTTAGCCTAAAATCTTTACGCTTAAAAATGGCTTTAGTTACGCAAGATATTTACATTTTTAACGATAGTATAGCTGAAAATGTCGCTTATAGCGAGGAGCTTGATGAGGCAAAAATCATTAAAAGCTTAAAGCTTGCAAACGCTTATGAATTTGTAGAGAAAATGGGCGGGATTAATGCTGTGCTTTTTGAAAATGGTAAGAATTTAAGTGGTGGTCAAAAGCAAAGAATAGCCATAGCTAGAGCCTTGTATAAAGATCCTGATTTGCTTATTTTTGATGAGGCAACTTCAGCACTTGATAATGAAAGCGAAAGAGCTATTGTAAAAACCATAGAAAATTTGAAAAAAGATAGGCTGATTTTGCTTATAGCACATCGCTTAAGCACGGTAGAAAATGCCGATAAAATCGCCCTAATTGATCAAGGCAAAGTTGTAGCGTGTGGAAGTGATGCTGTGCTTTTGGAACATTGTGAGGCTTATCGTAGGCTAAAAATAAAAAGCGATGAAGCTAAATTGTAAGCAATTTTTGCTAGAATTTCACACCTGAAAGGATAATAATGTATGATTTTTTCAAACCCTTACTTTTTAAGCTAGACCCTGAAAATGCACATAGTTTAGTGGAGCATTCGTTAAGAGCTTTAAATGCCATTTTCCCGGGGGCGTTGAGCTTTTTAGCTTATAAATATATCGTTGATAATGAAATTTTAAGACAAAAATTACTAGGACTAGAATTTAACAATCCCGTAGGTTTGGCAGGTGGCTTTGATAAAAACGCCACAATGATACGCCCTTTAAGTGCGCTTGGTTTTGGTTTTTTGGAATTTGGCACTTTCACACCAAAAGCTCAAGAGGGTAATGAAAAGCCCCGACTTTTTCGTCTAATTGAGCAAGAAAGTTTGCAAAATGCTATGGGTTTTAATAATGACGGGGCTGATCTTATCTCAAAAAGAATGACGCAAAATTACCCTTTTGTTCTGCCCCTTGGAGCAAATATCGGCAAAAATAAGCTTACAGGTAATGAAAATGCTCTAAATGACTATTTTTCCTTACTTAAAAGCTTTAAGGATTTGTGCGATTACTTCATCATCAATATCTCTTCGCCTAATACTAAAAATTTAAGAGACTTGCAAAATGAGGAATTTTTAAATGCCTTATTGAAGGAAGCAAAGCAAATCACAACGAAGCCTATTTTGATTAAAATCGCTCCAGATATGGAATTTAAAGAGGCTTTGAGCCTTTGTGAAAGTGGCATTGCTAAAGGTGTGAGTGGCTTTATCATAGCAAATACAAGCACAGATTATAGTCTATTAAGTAATAACCGCACTTTCGGAGGCATTAGCGGCAAACTCATCACGCAAAAAAGCGGAGAATTCTTTCACGCTCTTTCAAAAGAGCTTTTTGGCAAAACCTTACTTATAGCAAGTGGAGGGATAGATAGTGCGGAGGTGGCTTATGATAGGATTAAAAAAGGGGCGAATTTGGTGCAAGTTTTTACGGGATTGATTTTTAAAGGACCTAGTCTTGTTAAAAATATTAATGAGGGCTTGGTGGAGCTTTTGAAAAAAGACGGCTTTTTGCATATTAGCGAGGCGGTTGGAGTGGAGCTAAAATGATAACTTATGAAAAAAAAGTTTTGAAAAATAAGCTTGAAGTTTATGCCTTGCCCGTGAATAAAAATAGCGGAGTCATCAGCGTAGATATTTTTTATAAAGTTGGCTCAAGAAATGAAACTATGGGGAAAAGCGGCATAGCACATATGCTTGAACATCTTAATTTTAAAAGCACGAAAAATTTAAACGCTGGGGAATTTGATACTATTGTTAAGGGCTTTGGTGGAGTGGATAATGCTAGCACGGGCTTTGATTATACGCATTATTACATTAAATGTTCTAAGCAGAATTTGGAGCAGTCTTTAGGCTTATTTGCAGAACTTATGCAGAATTTAAGTTTAAAAGATGAGGAATTTCAGCCTGAAAGGCAGGTTGTTTTAGAGGAGAGGCGTTGGCGAACAGATAATAATCCGCTTGGCTATTTGTATTTTAGACTTTATAATCACGCTTTTTTATATCATCCTTATCACTGGACGCCCATAGGTTTTTATAAGGATATTGAAAATTGGAGTATTGAGGACATTAGGTCCTTTCATAAAAGCTTTTATCAGCCACAAAATGCGATTTTAATCGTAAGTGGCGATGTCGAGGCAAAGGAGCTTTTTCAAAAAGCTAGTAAGCATTTTGAAAAGATTAAAAATACAGGTAAAATTCCAAAAATTCACACCAAAGAGCCAAAGCAAGATGGAGCAAGAAGGGCAGAGCTTACAAAAGAAACACAAACGGAATTTTTAGCTCTTGCTTTTAAAATTCCAAATTTCAAGCATAAAGATATCCCAGCACTTAGTGCTTTAGCGGAGCTTTTGGGAAATGGTAAGAGTGCGATTATCAATGAAATTTTAGTCGATAAATTAAGCCTTGTAAATGAATTTTACGCTTTTGTTAGTGATAGTGTTGATGAGAATTTATTTATTTTTATCGCAAATTGTAATCCGGGCGTTAAAGCCGAAGAGGTCGAAAAAAAACTTCTTGCAATTTTACACTCCATTAAACAGGGCAAAATTTCAAAAAGATCCTTACAAAGGGTGAAAAATAATACAAGAAGCGATTTTATCTTTTCTTTAAATAATGCCAGTGCTTTATCTAAGATCTGCGGAAGTTATTTGGCAAGAGGAGATTTGAAGCCTTTATTAAATTATGAAAAAAATATAGCCACCCTTGAGCTTGAAGATTTAGTAGAGGTGGCGACAAAGTATTTTATAAGAGAAAATTCAACCACTTTAATTTTAAGAAAGGAAAATAATGGATAAAAATTGCATTATAGGAGCGATGAGCGCACTCATAACGCCTTTTAAAAATGGAAAATTAGACGAGCAAGGCTATGCTAAACTTATCAAAAGACAAATTCAAAATGGTATCGATGCTGTCGTTCCTGTGGGAACAACTGGAGAAAGTGCGACTTTAACGCACGAGGAGCATAGAACTTGCATAGAAATCGCCGTAGATATTTGTAAAGACTCAAAAGTCAAGGTCTTAGCAGGAGCTGGAAGCAATGCTACTCACGAGGCTGTGGGCTTGGCACAATTTGCACAAAAGTGTGGAGCGGATGGGATTTTAAGCGTTACGCCTTATTACAATAAGCCTACGCAAGAAGGACTTTACCAGCATTATAAAGCCATAGCTTCAAGTGTTGAAATTCCTGTGCTTTTGTATAATGTCCCAGGAAGAACGAGCTGTGAGATCGCTACGGACACGGCGATTAGGCTTTTTAGAGCTTGTGAAAATATTTATGGCATTAAGGAAGCAAGTGGAAATATCGATAAATGCGTGGATTTACTCGCACACGAACCGCGTCTTGTTTTAATTTCTGGTGATGATGCGATTAATTATCCTATACTTTCAAACGGCGGCAAGGGCATTATTTCGGTAAGTTCAAATTTGCTTCCTGATAGACTAAGTGAGCTGACAAAAAAGGCTTTAAGTGAGGATTTTAAGGCGGCTAAGAAAATCAATGATGAGCTTTATAATATCAATAAAATTCTTTTTTGTGAAAGTAATCCCATTCCGATAAAAGCGGCGATGTTTATAGCAGGTTTGATTGAAAAATTAGAATTTAGACTTCCACTTTGCCCTCCTAGTAAGGAAAATTTTGCTAAAATAGAAGCTGTGATGAAAAATTATGAGATTAAAGGATTTTGATGGATAAGGAATTTCAAGGGAAAACTTTAGTCATTAGCGGTGGCACGAGGGGCATTGGTAAGGCTATCGTTTATGAATTTGCGAAAATGGGCGTAAATATTGCTTTTACTTATAATTCTAACGCCCAAATAGCTGATGATATGGTAAAAGATTTAGAACAAAATTATAAAATTAAGGCAAGGGCTTATGAGTTTAATATCTTAGAGCCTGAAACTTATAAGGAGCTTTTTGAAAAAATAGATGTGGATTTTGAACGCATTGATTTTTTTATCTCAAATGCCATTATTTCTGGGCGTGCCGTTGTGGGTGGTTATACGAAATTTATGAAGCTAAAGCCTAGGGGGATTAATAATATTTTTACAGCCACAGTTAATGCTTTTGTCGTAGGCTCTCAAGAAGCCGCTAAGAGAATGGAAAAGGTGGGTGGAGGAAGCATTGTTTCCATCTCTTCAACGGGAAATTTGGTGCATATAGAAAATTATGCAGGACACGGCACAGCAAAAGCGGCGGTGGAAGCTATGGCAAGATACGCTGCCACAGAGCTTGGTGATAAAAATATACGCGTTAATGTTGTGAGTGGAGGACCTATTGAAACAGACGCTTTAAGGGCTTTTACAAATTATGAGGAGGTTAAGCAAGCGACCATTAATCTAAGTCCCTTAAATCGTATGGGACAGCCTGAAGACTTGGCTGGGGCTTGTTTATTTCTTTGTTCTAATAAGGCTAGTTGGGTTACCGGACATACCTTTATAGTCGATGGCGGCACGACTTTCAAATAAGGCTAAAAAGCCTTATTGATTGTTTTTTAGCACTTCAAACACGGCTTTAGAAATTTTCTCTACCGAGCTTAATTCACATCTTTCATCTGTTGAGTGAGGATTATAGATATTTGGACCTATGGAAGCACACATTAGGGGGAATTTTTTCTCTATAATGCCACACTCAAGTCCCGCGTGAATAGCTGAAATTTTGACATCTTTGACAAATTGACTAAGAGCTTTGAAAACTTCTTCGCTTAGGGCACTTTCCTTGCCCTCCCAAGGTGGATAAAAATTAAAACTTTCCACCTTAAAATCATAACCCTTAAAAAATTCCAAAGTTTCAAATTCTATGTTTTTAAGCTCATCGAGGGCGTTTGAACGCGCAAAAAGTTCAAAAATAATTTGTTCTCCTTGCATTTTTAAAAGAGAAAGATTAATGCTTGTTTTTACAATATTGAGTTTAGTGTCATAATTTCTAATGCCATTAGCAAAGGCGTTTATCGCACTTAGTAAAAGCTCACTTTGCTCACAAATTTGAACTTCTTGCTCACCCTTAAAAGTGCATTTTATCCATTCATTTTCTCTTAAATCTTTTTCGCAAAGGATTAGAGCTTTAGCGTGTTTTGGTATGGAATTAATTCTTTCACCTCCCTCAAAAAAAATGATTTTACCCTCATTTTGTGTGATAAATTTTGCCATTTCTTTGAGAGCATTTTTTTGGTTTTTAATGATGTCAATACCAGAATGCCCTCCCTTGAAATTTCTCGCTTCTAGCTCATAAACCTTTCCACATGCTTTTTGTGTGCTAAAATGACGACTTGCTTTTATATCCACCCCTCCCGCACAACCTATCATAATCTCATCTTCGCCCTCGTGGTCTAAATTTAAAAGTTTTTTGGCTTTGATTTCGCACTCTAAGCCATTAGCGCCTAAAAGTCCCACCTCTTCATCGTTAGTAAAGAGACATTCTAAATTTGAAAAGCGTTTCATCGCCTCCATCATTATCGCTACGCCTATGCCATTGTCTGCACCCAAAGAGGCATTTTTAGCTTTTAAAAAGCCATTTTCCTCGTAAAGCTCAAGCATAGGTGCATCACCCATACAAACCATATCATAATGACTTTGTAAGCAAATTTTTGGCTCTCCTTTAATGCAGTGGATATTGCCAACCTTGTCAATTTGCACCTTAAAACCGCTTTCTTTAGCATAATTTGCTAAAAAATTTTTTAATTGTTCTGTTTCAAAACTACAATGAGGAATTGCACAGATTTTTTTAAAATTTTCGATAACCTCTTGCATATTTACTCCTTAATTTTGTTAGAATTATGCCATGATTTTTTATTTGCAGGGTAAATTTTGAGAAGGAAAATAAGACAAATTTTAAATCTAAGAAAGTTTGCAAGTAGTCCTAAGAAATTATTTTTAGCTTTAATTTTTGTGTTATTTGCACTTTTTTTGCAAAATTTAACTCAAAATGATGAAAGCTTTGAAGCTAGAGTTGTGAGGGTAATTGATGGGGATACTTTAGATATTTTAAGCATTAGGGGACAAGAGAGGGTGCGAATTTATGGTATTGACGCACCTGAATTAAAGCAGGAATTTGGCTCTAAGTCAAAAGCTTATTTGCAACAACTTGTTTTAAATCAAAACCTTACAATTTTTTATAAAGATAAAGATAGATATGATAGAATAGTCGCTCGTATCACGCTAAGAGGCGAAGATGTGGGGAGGCGTTTGGTAAGTGAGGGCTATGCTTGGGCTTATTGGACTAAGAATTATGAATTAGAGCAAATAAAAGCCAAAGAGCAAAAAAAGGGTCTTTGGAGAGCTAAAAATCCTAAAGAGCCATCTAAATGGCGTAAGGCAAATCAATAAGGATAAAAATGAAACGATATATGATAATTTTAGGCGTACTTTTCAATTTAACGGGCTGTTTTGTTAATGAAAGAGGCATTTCAAATCGCTACTATGATGATTGTAAGGAGTATTATGATGCTAGTGGGACATATCATAAAGAATGCCCCAAAAATTGGATTGATGTGCCTATGACGCCAGAGTCATTTTCCCATTGAGGCAAGTAGGGAGGCTGCCATAGTTTCTGGATTGATGTTGGAGGCTGGAGTTTGCGGAGCTTCTTCTTGCTTGACGGCTTGAGTTGGTGGGCGTTTAAGTTTAAAGATGTGATCATCGGTGCAAATGATTTGTATGCTTGATTCAAACATTTTAATTTCTTTAACCCTACCTACAACCTTAACACTTCTTTTTTTTGAACTTTCATCAAAAAGAGCGTGTGCTTCTAACTCTAGTATATCGCCCATCTTTAAGGGAGCGTAAAAATAGGACTTTGAGCTTATAAGGACGGAAAATTCTTTATTGACAGCGGCTTGTGCGACATAATTTGCTGCAGCAAAGACAAAAGCGTCCATAATCAAGCCTTGCTCATCTATAATCATTTCCGAATTTGTGATTAGCACAGATTTGGCATAATTTTTAGATAAAGCAGTAATCGTCCCCACTAAAGAATTATTTGCCTCAGGACAGCTTACAAGCTCTGTTTTAATGTGCGCCATATCCTCTTGAGATACAAATTCCTCTAGTTGAGTTCCCTCATCAAAATTGTCTTTTTTCATAGCAAACCTTTCTAGCTACTATATCGACTAAAAAAGATTTTTTTTAATACGCTTTTGTTTTCAATTTAGGGATTTGTTGTAAGATAAAGTTTTTTAAGGGGCTAAGATGAAAAAAATTATTTTTGTATGCTTGGGAAATATTTGTCGTTCCCCTATGGCTGAATTTGTGATGAAGGATTTGTTAGAAAAAGAGGGTAGGGAGGGCGAATTTAAAATTTCGAGTGCTGGCACTTCGGAGGAGCATAATGGCGAAAGTATGCATCAAGGCACGAAAAATAAGCTTAATGCTAAAAATATCAAAGCCAAGAATTTCATCAGTAAAAAATTAACGCAAAAAATGTGCGATGAAAATGAGCTAATTATCGTTATGGATAGTATGAATTTGCGAAATGTGAAGCGTTGTTATCAAAATGTGGAATTGAAACTCAAAAAAATGACAGATTTTGCTAAAAATTTAGGCTATGATGAAGTGCCTGACCCTTGGTATAGTGGGAATTTTGACGAGACTTATGAGATCATTTCTTGTGCTTGTAAAAATTTAATCAAGGAGCTTTAATTCTCCTTGAAAAGTTTGGAAGCTAGGTGAGTTGCTTTACTTTCGTCATTTTCTTTTTGTATGGTTTTGTAAATTTTACTCACAATTTCTTCTAGGGTTTGTTGAGAATCGATGATTTTATCTTTTTCTTTTGGCGTAAGTTTGTGATATTCTCCATCTTCTTTAAGCTCGTAGGTTAGGGCATTGTCATTAAGCTCTAGCTTTAAAAATTGTGCAAGTTTGGTTTTGGAACGCTCATCATAAATAGGCGTCATAAGTTCAAGTCTTCTTTCTAAATTTCTAGGCATCCAATCTGCACTTGAGATAAAATAATTTGGACTACTATGTTTAAAATAAAAAATTCTAGCATGCTCTAAATATTTACCCACTATGCTTCTAACGCGTATATTTTTGCTATATTCTGTATGAGGACGAAGGCAGCAAATTCCACGCACGATTAGATCGATTTGCACTCCTTTGCAAGAGGCTTCATATAAGGCACCGATGACATCAGCATCAACTAGCGAATTCATTTTAGCGATGATAACTCCTTCACTCCCCTTCTCGCTTTCAAGCTTTATCATTTTTAAAATTTGTTCTTTGATTTGATTAGGGCTCATTGCAAGGCTTTCTAGACGGCGATTTTTACTAAAGCCTGAAAGTATGTGAAAAAAGCTTGTTGTATCTTTAGCAAATTCCGTTCTTGAGGTAAAATAGCTCACATCGGTGTAAATTTTTGCACTTGAGGCATTATAATTACCTGTGCTAAGATGCATATAAAATTTAAGCTTATCCCCATTTTTTCGAATCACTTGAGAAACCTTAGCATGCACCTTAAAACCTGTGATTCCATAAATGACATGCGCGCCAGCATTTTCTAAGGCTTTAGCCCAGTGGAGGTTATTTTCTTCATCAAAGCGTGCTTTTAGCTCGACCATTACGGTTACTTGCTTACCCTCGCTAGCGGCGTCTATTAGAGCTTGGACGATGTTTGAATTTTTTTCTACTCTATAAAGGGTGATTCTTATAGAAATCACATCAGGATCATCACTTGCCTCTTTTATGAATTTATAAACAGGATCAAAGCTTTCAAAAGGTTGGATTATCAAAACATCTTCTTTATCAATGGCTTCAAAAATGGATAAATTCTCATCAAAAGGCGGCAAGGTTTTTGGCGTGTAAAGAGGGCTTAAAAGATGTGTGAAAGCCTTATTTCCTACGATTTGCCAAAGGGATGGGAGATTAAGCAAGATGGAGTATTCATACACATCTTTATGAAAAATTTTCGTGTGAGTGTGAAGAAATTCTAAAATCTGTGTATCGGCGTTTTCTTCGATTTGAAGACGCACAAAAGCCCCTTTTCTACGCAGTTTAAGTCCTTGCTCTAAAATAAGCATAAAATCATCTGCCTCTTCTTCCTCTATGATAATGTCAGCATTTCTTGTAACCCTAAAGGCAGTCGAAGCTAGGAGCTTAAAGCCCGGGAAAATTTCCTCTGCGTGTTGTTTAACTATGCTTTCTATGGGGACATAGGTGTTGGAATTGACCTCATAAAAGCGAGGTAAAATTCTAGGAATGCGTATCATGCCAAATTTAATCAGCTCAGGATTAGATTTATCACAAATTTTAACCGCCAAAGAAAAAGAAAGATTGTTAAGGTGCGGAAAGGGGTGAGTCGCATCCACGGCGATAGGCACGATAACGGGGAAGATATTTGAGAAAAAATACTCATCGCATTTAGCTTTTAGTTCGCTACTAAGTTCTTCGTAAGATTTGATAAACAAATTCTCACTTGAAAGTTCATTAATAATTTGATGAAAATATTTTTCCAAAAGCTTTTTTTCTTCGTGCAGATATTTACGAATTTCTTTAAGCTGCGTTAAAGGAGACATTTCATCACTGCTGCTTGCATTGACTCCCGCACTAAAAAGTTGCTTAAGCCCCGCCACTCTTATCATATAAAACTCGTCCAAATTCGTGCAATAAATGGCTATAAATTTCAATCTTTCAAGCATGGGCAGGTCCCTACTGCACTGGTCTAAAACGCGAGAATTAAAGCGAAGCCAAGAAAGCTCTCTGTTTAAAAACATATTAGGTTGAGTTTGCATAGGCAGTCCTTTTTTCCTTGTATTTTAGCATTTTTTATTAATATTTAGTCAATTTTTAGTTAATAGCAAAAGTTTCGCAAAGCTTTTCAAATTCCTTATAATAATGCCAAGAATTCACTAAATCAGGGTGATTTTGCTTAAAATATTTTAGTTCTTCATCACACATTTTTTTAAATTTTAAGCTAATCTCCCTATGCTCTTTCAAAAAGGCTAAAACATCTTTTTCTTTTAAAATTTTCTCCTCCGCCTCTTTTGTAACTCTAATAATTTCTGCGATAAATTCACTCAAATACCCCTTAATTTTTGCGTAAAATTCTTTATCGATGCGTTTTAAATCCTCTTTTTTTACATAGACTCCCAAATTTTGAGAAATGGGGTCATCACTTAGTTCTTTAAAGATATTTTCATATTCTTCATAAGTTTCTGAGTTTTGATTAATGATAAAAACAAAGCTATTTTCCCTATCAAGTGGCGTTTCTTTCACACTTTTTCCAAGGCTAAAAATAGGGTCTTTCTCATTGGCATAAAGGATTAGTGGCAGAATATAACGCAAATAGCCCTTAAATTCATAATTTTGAAAATATGTTTTATTTTTGGGTGGATTAAAATGAAATTTAGCCGCTAATTTTTGCATCGTTTCAAGGGCTTTATGAGGCAGAATTTCCTCACAATCAATAGGTGTGATATTGTGAAAAAAAGGCAGGATTTTCGTGCTAGTGAAAGAGTTTTCAAGGTCCTTAAAATCGATCTTTATCTCCATATCTTTATGGGTGATATGTCTAGTATAGTCTCTAAAATCGTGGCTAAGATTAAATTCTTGGTTAAAACTTACAATATGCTTATCCCAGTTACGCCCTATGCAATGCTTTAAAATGCCTATGCTATCTCTTGTGCCAATGATTACTGGCGTATCCTCGCCTAATAAATACAGATATTTTTCCATATCTTTAACACCAAATTCGCTAATATTAACCCCATAGTATTGATATTTCCCCTCGCTTAAATAAGTGAAATACTCGATATAACGCTCTTTTGAATCAAGGGGCATATTCCAAGAAGGTTGGCAAAAAACATCGCAGAAATAAAGATAGCCAACAAAAGCCGCCGCTCCTACTCCGTGAGGCGAGATATAAATGAGTTTGAGGCGTTCGCCCCCCCCCCCCCCAGCAATACTAAGAGGCAAATTTAAATTCCACGCTAAATTCGCACAATACCTTGAAGACTCAAGTTCTAAAAATTTAGGATTTAAAAGTGGAGGAAAGGGCTTTTGCAAATGTTCTTTTTCAAATTCCTCACTATGAAGCCACGCGCTAATGGCGTCTATATTTTCTAAAACAAAACGAGAAAATTCCTCATCATTAGCTTTTTGAAGAGCATTTAGTAAAATTCCAGCTTGTTTTGCTTTGAAGTTTGAGAGTAAATTTTGCATTTTAATCCTTAAAACCTAGTGTATTTAAGATAAGTTTTATCTTTTCATCTGCTTTATTTAGCTCACTATTATCTATGATTAAATGAGGTTTTGGCTCTTCAAAGGGGATATCCACGCCCACGACATTTTGAATTTCTCCGCTTAAAGCACCACTATAAAGCCCCTTTTTATCGCGTCTTTTTAGCTCTTCAAAATCGCATTTAATATAAATTTCAAAATAGTTTTTTAAATGTTTGCGGTTAAATTCATAAATTTCGTCCCACATTGAAATAGCGCTGACAATGACTAGCATATTTTGCTCACTTAAAAAGTGAGCAAATTTAGAACGCTTAAAAGAAACCTCAAGTCTTGAAGCCTTGTCATAGCCAAAATGCCCTAAAAGCTCTCTTAATTCATCGCCGTCTAAATAAATGACATTGTGAAGTTTTGTGCGTAATTTTTTACAAAGTGCCTCCGCTAAAAAGCTTTTCCCACTTCCTGCTAAACCGCTAAACCAAATCACCCCACCTTTTTCTAATTTTTCCATTTTATTCCTTACAAATTTGCTATGCTTTTTTTAAAGCACTCGCCCCTTTCTAAATAGGAGCTAAACTGATCCAAACTCGCACAAGCAGGACTTAAAAGAGCCACTTCACCCACTTTAAGTTTTTTTGAAATTTCCTCCACAGCCTTTGGTAAAAACTCACATTTTGTAGCGTTTAATTTAAATTTTTTTGCGTAAGCCATCATTGTTTCACAGCTTACACCTATGGCGTAAAGCTCAATGTTTAAACCCTGCATAAAGGAAAATAAGTCGCTTAAATCCACTCCCTTATCATCGCCACCTATGATGAGATGGATTTTTTGAAATTGATAGCGTTTAAGTGCCTCCATAACCGCTGCTTGGTTTGTGGCTTTAGTGTCATTAACCCAAAGTCTATTTTGCGTATCAAGTAGCTCTTCAAGTTTGTTTTTTTCCATTACAAAGCCATTTAAAAGCTCATAACTTAGGCTATCAAGCAAAATTTTTTCTATGCTTAAAGCGATGAGTGCGTCAAGCAAAAAGGGCGGTTTAAAGGCAATTTGATTTAAATCAATCTCCATTTTTTTAGCCAGCTCAACTTCATCTTCATAGCTTATAATATGGGCTTTTGTAGGGGTATTTGCATACATTTTTGGCAAAATGGCGACATTATTTTCATTCATTCTTTCTAAGACGCTTAGTTTTGCCTTGACATAATTTTCAAAGCTCCCGTGCCAAGATAAATGGTCTTTATTTATAGGTAAAAGTGCGTAAATTTCAGGCTTTGCGGTCTTAGTATAGTGCAAGGTAAAAGAGGAGGTTTCTAAAATCCAAATTTTTGCAAAAGGATCAAGCAAAGCTAAGGGAGTGCCGACATTTCCGCCTATTTGTGCGTTGAGGAGATGTCCTGTCATTTGCGTAGTGGTCGTTTTGCCATTTGTCCCACTTATCCATACGCTTTTAGGCATAATATCGTAGAAAAAATCATACTCGCTTTGTAAATTCCTCGCTTCTTTAATGAGTTTATGCGTAGGGGGAAAGCCCGGACTTGGGATTTCAAGCTCGCTATTTTTAGGCTCAAAAGCACTGACGGGTAAAAGCTCATTGCCAAATTCATCAAAGCTTTTTTCTTTAAAGCTATCATCATAAATGCTAAAAGTTCCCATTTTTTGTGCTAAGGTTTGAGCGATAGCCTTTGTTGTTTTTCCATATCCAAAAAGTGATTTTTTCATTTTATATCTTTATAATCAAACTTAAAAGCACAAATTTTAATTAAATTTTTTAAATCGATTATAAAAAACCTTGAAATTTGCTAACTTTTTAAATACAATTTGAAAATTTGAATTTTAAAAGGATAAAAAATGATGAAAAACTACTTGTTAGCTTTATTTGCACTTTTAATTTTTGCGGGTTGTTCGGCAAAGCAAGATACTTTCGCTCAGGTCAATCAAATCTCTAAAAATACCAAATGTTATCCTTGTGATAGCGCACAAGGTTTTGAAGCGAAGATCAAAGGACTTTTATATATTAGCGATATGGGGATTAATTGTTGTGCGGATAAAAGGACGCTTGATACGGGCGTGGCTTTGAAAAAAGTGTATTTGCACCGCTTTTATGACTTAAAAGAAGAGCAAAAAGTAGTTTATATTAAAAATCAAAAATATTACATCGACTTAAATTTCAATGCGATTTTTTACACTTATCTTAAGCAAGAACTTGAGGCAAGGGGTATTGTGGTGCTTGATAGTAATGACAAAAACTCTCCTTATGTAATTAAGGTTAATTTATCTTTTTCTGGATTTACTTCTAAGCAAGATAGTTTAGGGCTTCACTCAAGATTGATCGGCGTGTTGAGCTTAAATGACATTAATCGCGATAAAAAATTCACACTAAGAACCAAGCAAGATGTGAAAGGCTTTGAAAATTTAAGTGATTTATCTTTTTATACGCATTTATTAATTAAACAAATGGCAAATAAAGCCGCGAGTTTAATCTCTTCTCTGTGAGGTGCATTAACTGCCACTCTTTCACTCTTCTAGCCTTTTGCGATAGTTGCTTAAAAGAGCTAAGTGAGCAAAGCTGGGGAGTGAGAAAGCTAGAAAACGACTTTAAGGTTTATTATTTTTATAAATATAGCGACATTAAACATTTACTTCATTCTAAACATCAATTTTATGGCTATTTTGTCTTTAAATTTCTTGCAAAATTAACTTTTGCGAATTTTCATCAAATTTTTAAGCCTCAAACTAAGCTAAACGCCATAGCGCTCGATGATAGGGTAGAAAAGGGGCTTTATTCTCACGCAGCTATTTTAACTAAGGCTTTAAAATCTCCTTTTATTCAGCCACTTTTTCACGCCTTACAAGCACAAAATAAGATTAAATATAGTGGAAAAAGCTTAGATTTTAGACGCAAAAATAAAAGAAATTTTAAGCTTTTAAAAGAAATTAAATATCCTGTGATTTTAGTCGATGATATTGTAACAACTGGCTCTAGCATACTTGAAGCTAAAAAAATTTTAGAAAAAAACAAAATTTCTGTGCTTTTTGCTTTAGTTTTAGCTGATGCGAAAGATTAATTTGCTAAAATAATTTTTTTATAACAAAAGGAATTTTATGGAAAATCTTTTTAACAAAGACTCCGATACTCAAATCATCGATATTGAAGATTCGATTAAGAGTAGCTATTTAGATTATTCTATGAGTGTGATTATCGGGCGTGCTTTGCCTGATGCAAGAGACGGCTTAAAGCCCGTGCATAGACGCATACTTTATGCGATGAATGATTTGGGTGTAGGAAGTCGTAGTGCCTATAAAAAATCTGCTCGTATTGTGGGTGATGTCATCGGTAAATACCACCCTCACGGCGATATAGCCGTTTATGATGCACTTGTGAGAATGGCTCAAAGCTTTTCTATGCGTTATCCAAGTGTTGATGGGCAAGGAAATTTCGGCTCGATTGACGGAGATGGTGCTGCGGCAATGCGTTACACTGAAGCTAGAATGACCATTTTAGCGGAGGAGCTTTTAAGGGACATCGATAAGGACACGGTGGATTTCGTCCCAAATTATGACGATTCTATGCAAGAGCCTGATGTTTTACCAAGTCGTGTTCCAAATTTGCTTTTAAATGGCTCTAGTGGCATTGCTGTGGGTATGGCGACAAATATCCCTCCGCATAGTCTTAATGAGCTTGTCGATGGGCTTTTATACTTGCTAGATAATAAAGAAGCAAGTTTAGAAGAGATTATGCAATTTATCAAAGGACCTGATTTCCCAACGGCTGGGATTATTTATGGTAAAAAGGGCATAATTGATGCGTATCGCATGGGTAGAGGTAGGGTAAAAATCCGTGCTAAAACTCACATTGAAAAAAGGGCAAATAAAGACATTATAGTCATCGATGAGCTTCCTTATCAAACAAATAAAGCAAGACTTATAGAGCAAATTGCCGAGCTTGTCAAAGAAAAACAAATTGAGGGCATAGCTGAGGTAAGAGATGAGAGTGATAGGGAGGGGATTCGCGTAGTCATTGAGCTTAAACGCGATGCGATGAGCGAGATAGTGCTGAATAATCTTTTTAAATCTACCACTATGGAAAGCACTTTTGGCGTGATAATGCTAGCTATTCATAATAAAGAGCCGAAAATTTTCTCACTGATTGAGCTTTTAAATTTATTTTTAACCCATAGAAAAACCGTCATTATAAGACGCACCATTTATGAACTTCAAAAAGCAAGAGCTAGAGCACATATTTTAGAGGGGCTTAAAATCGCCTTAGATAATATAGATGAAGTGATAGCTTTAATTAAAAATAGTGCGGATAATAACGCTGCGCGTGAAGGTTTAGTGGCTAAATTTGGCTTGAGTGAATTGCAAGCAAATGCCATTTTAGATATGAAATTAGGGCGTTTGACAGGACTTGAGCGTGAAAAGATAGAAAATGAATTGGCAGAATTACTTAAAGAAATTGCAAGACTTGATGAAATTTTAAAAAGCGAAGCCTTGCTTGAGGACTTAATCCGTGAAGAATTAAAAGAAATTAGGGCTAAATTTGATGTGCCGCGTATTACGCAGATTGAAGATGATTATGATGATATTGATGTGGAGGATTTAATTCCTAATGAAAATATGGTCGTAACTATCACCCATCGTGGCTATATTAAAAGAGTGCCAAGTAAGCAGTATGAAAAGCAAAAAAGAGGTGGTAAAGGAAAATTAGCCGTTACAACTTATGATGATGACTTTATCGAAAGCTTTTTTACGGCAAACACGCATGATACGCTAATGTTTGTAACGGATAAGGGGCAGCTTTACTGGCTAAAGGTCTATAAAATCCCTGAAGGCTCACGCACAGCTAAGGGTAAAGCTGTGGTTAATCTTATCAATTTACAAGCGGAAGAAAAGATTATGGCGATTATCCCTACGACTGATTTTGATGAGAGTAAATCTTTATGCTTCTTTACGAAAAATGGTATCGTTAAACGCACAAATTTAAGTGAGTATCAAAATATAAGAAGCGTAGGCGTTAGGGCGATTAATTTGGACGAAAATGATGAGCTTGTAACGGCTATCATCGTAGAAAGAGATGAAAATGAAATTTTCTCTAAAGATACTGAGGAAGATTTAGAAAACGAAACGCTTACAAATTTAGAAAGTGATGAGAGTGTAAAAGGCAAAATGCTCTTTGCGGTAACCAAAAAGGGGATGTGCATTAAATTCCCACTTGCTAAGGTGCGTGAGATTGGCCGTGTGAGTCGTGGTGTAACGGCGATTAAATTTAAAGAGAAAAATGACGAGTTAGTCGGTGCGGTTGTCATAGAAAATGATGAGCAAGAAATTTTAAGCGTGAGTGCCAAAGGTATAGGCAAACGCACTAATGCAGGTGAGTATCGTTTGCAAAGTCGCGGCGGCAAGGGCGTCATTTGTATGAAGCTCACTGATAAAACCAAAGAGCTTGTTGGCGTGGTTATCGTTGATGAAAGTATGGATTTAATGGCACTTACAAGCAGTGGTAAAATGATACGCGTAGATATGCATAGCATAAGAAAAGCGGGTCGTAATACGAGTGGTGTGATTGTCGTTAATGTTGAAAATGATGAGGTGGTTAGCATAGCTAAATGTCCTAAGGAAAGTGAAGAAGAGGACATCGAAGAAGATGTTAATCTAAGCTTAGAATAGACTTGGAACGCTTTTTGCTTTCTCATAGTCATATTACAATATTTTGAAGGTGTAAAATGAAAAATTTGTTTTTTATGCTCCTTGTAGCAGCAATTTTTGGTGGCTGTGTCCCAAGTGCAACAAGCACTGCGAAGACTAATAAAACCGCAGATGCAAGTGGTGGAAGCTCTGATGTAGTCGTGCAAAAAGTCGATAAAGACGATGTGCGCGACATTATTAGAGAAGAGAAGATGTTAGCTCCAGATGCAAGTGAGAGCGAATTAAGCTTTACGGCTGTGGGCGAGGGGATAGCTCCTTTAAACACTGTTTCTTCTGCTCAAGCTTTAGCTTTAGCTAAAAGAGCAGCGATTACAGATGCTTATAGACAGCTTGCGAGTAAGCTTTATGGTGTAAAAGTCAATGGTAAAGACACAGTTAAAGACGCTATGTTAAGAAGTTCAACTATCACAGCACAGGTTAATGGACTTATCAAAAATGCTAGTATCATTGATGAGAATTTTAATCAAGGACTTTATAGGGTAAATTTAGAACTTAAAATCGATGCAGACAAGTGGAAAGAATTGTTTGCTTATTAATCTTTCTTAGCTTGAAATGCTTTGCCCTAGAGGAATTTATCTTTTGGGCGGAGCTTTCAAGTAAAAACTTCGTTCTCTTTCATCAAAGTCAAAATATCTCTTTAGCAATGACAAAAAGCGAAAATAGGGTAAGTGAGTATGCTTGCGAAATTCCCTATACACAAAAAGATTTAAGCAATTTCGCGCGAAATGAGTTAGGCTTAATCGAACCAAGTAAAATGGAACAACTTGCTTTTTTAAATTCCCATAAAGATGAGCTTGGTGAGTGTTTTATCAGTGCTAAAATCAGCGTCAAAGATATAGTTAAAACGGACTTGCTTAAAGCAAAAAGCGAGACTTATATGAAAATTTTACCCCTGCGTTTTAGCGTAGATTTTGGTGAGAATTCAGCCTTAATTTATTATCTTAAAAAGAAAGATTAGGCTAAATTTGCATTGATTTTAACTTTTCATTTTAAAGAGGCAAATAAATCTTGCCATTTTTTAAGGATAATTTCCTTTGAAAAGCGTTTCTTTACGATTTGTTTGGCATTTTCTCCCATAGTTTTTCTTAAATTTTCATCACGCATTAAAATTTGAAGCTTATCAGCGTAATCTTTTAAATCATCATCTTCGATTAAAAAACCACTTTTTTCATTTTCTATAATGTCGCTTAATCCAGCAATGTCAAAGGCTACGCTAGGTAAGCCATAAGAGGCGCTTTCTATCAGCACCATACCAAAGCCCTCATTATAACTACTCATCGCATAAATGCTAGCACCCAAATACTCTTTTTCCACATCGTTAGTAAAGCCTTTGATGATGATAGTGTCGTTTAGATTTAGCTTATTGATTTTATCTTGCATCGCTTCTTTTAGCACCCCATCCCCTACAAAAACTAAATTCCACTCTCTAAATTTAGCTTCTTCTTGCACCTTTTTCCAAATATCAATGAGTCTTAAAACCCCTTTTTCCTTAGAAAAACGCCCTAAGTATAAAACGACTTTTTGTTGATGATTTGTTATTACATCCGGAATTTTAGGCAAAAAATTTGGGATATAAATTACATTTTTATGATGTTTTTCTAAAAGAGCTTTTTGCTTCAAATTAATGGCGATGAGTGCGTCATAATGCTTATATTTTGTTCTAAATTTTTTTTGCCTTTCGTGAAGTATATATAAATAATGCGTATTTTTATTTTTAAATAAGGGATAATGAGGGCAGTTATTATAAATGATAATATCTGCTTCTTTGCATTTTTGTTTTAAAAGATAGCTTTCGTAAAATTTATCGATGAGTTTATAAAAAAAGGTTCTTACTCTTTTTCGCTCTTTAAAATGTAAAAAGCTAAGTTTGATTCTATCATCAAGGGCAAAAGTGGGTGTTTCATTTGCTTTATAAATGCTCAAAAGCTCCACTTCGTAAAATTCGCAAAAAGCATTAGCCAGATGACTTACAACTCTCTCAGAACCCCCCCCCGGTAGTGATATCGCCTATAAGCAGGACTATCTTTTTTCTTTCCAAGTTATCCTTCTTTCTTTGATAGTTTTTAGATAAAGCTGATGGTTTTCATCTAAACAAGCCTTATCATTTTCTTTATGATAAAGATGATACGCTAAAGCCTTAAATTTCACTCTTCTAAACTCTCCGCCATTAAATAAAAATCTTGCTACAAATTCACTATCTTCTCTACCCCAGCCACCAAATTTTTCATTAAAGCCACAAATGGCGTCAAAATCACTCTTAAAAAAACTCATATTGCAACTACGAACACCCTTAATAAAGTCTTTTTTGTCAAAAAAATCTGCCCTAATCTTAGAAAAATGATAATAAATTTTTGAAAGGATAAAGTTTCTCTTAAGCCTATCCATAATGCCCCCCCCTTAGTATATCTTGGCTCTTAGTCGCATCTAAAATCACTCTTGAGCCTTGTAACAGTACGCCTTTTTTTGCAAAATCTAAGTGGTCTTTGATGAAATTTTCTTCTAAAACCATATCCCCGTCTATGATGATGATATACTCACTTATCGCCTTTTTAGCGGCATTATTACGACTTTTTGCAGCTCTAAATCCTTTGTCTTCTTGCCAAATGTGTTTTAGGGGCATACTAAATTTGTTTTGAAATTCTTTAATTAAATTTGCCGTTTCCTCCGTGCTTCCATCATCAGCGATTAAAATTTCATTTGGCATAGTGTTTTGTTTCATCACGCTTTCAAGCACGGCTTTTAGGTAGGTGGGGCTATTATAGGTCGTGATAATTAAAGCCACACTTGGTTTTTTATTTTGAAACTCATAAAGTTTAGCATATTTAAAAAATGCTCCAAGCCCATTACAAAGGCTAATGATAAAGCCCTTATAGCCATAAAAAATGCCTTTTTTGAAAAAATAATCCCTATGAAATTTCCACAATCCGTGCGTGAGTGCTTTAAATATAGAGCTTTTTTTGTGTAAGTTTTGCTCGGCGTAAAGTTGAGAGTAGCGTTGGCATTTTTCAAGTAAGTCATAAATTCCGCTAAAAGCATAATGCCTAAGGGCATTTTTAAGATAAATTTTTTCTGCATTTGGAGGCAAAATAAGGCTTTCATGGACTAAGTTATCATTAAATTTTGTGTAGCTTTTGTGAAATAAACGCAAAACAAAATCAGGATGCCAGCCACAGGCTTTTATCCACTCCCCACGGTATAAATTTTTCCTAGCAAAGGCTACGATGTGATGCGTTTTTAAATCAAGCTTTTCAAGCTCTTTTAAGGCTTCATATTCTAGCACTTCATCAGCATCAATACTGAAAATCCACTCCTTTGTTGCATAGCTAATTGCCTTATTTTTAAGCGCTCCAAAGCCTATAAATTCACTTTGTTCTATGCGTATATTAGGGAAATCTTTTGCGAAGTCTTTTGCGATTTGAAGTGTATCATCATCACTTTGATTATCCAAAAGCACAATCTCACCAAATTCTTTTAGGGAATTTAAGCATTCTTTTAGCGTTTTGGTGGCATTTTTGACGATTAAAACCGCACTAATTTCTTTAAGATTCATCTCTTCTCCTCGTAAATGTTAGCATTAAAGCTACGAAATCTTTTATGAAAGAAAAAATACTCATCAGGCTTAAATTTAATCATCTCTTCCACGCTTTTAGCTTGGTATTTTGTCAGCTCTTCTACGCTATGTGTCGCTGCGTCCATCGCTTTGAAATTTTTAATGTGAAAAAGTCCGTCTTTTTGGTAGATAAAGGAGGGGAGAATAAGGGCATTTGTTTTTTTTGCTATGACACTTGCTCCCATTTGATAATTGACCTCCTTACCAAAAAATTCAAGCCTCATACTTTCATTTTGTGCGGCATTTTGGTCTGTGAGTATGCCTAAAGTGCGGCGATTTTTGAGGGCTTTAAGCATTTTTTTAAGTCCGCCTTTTTTGTCGATAAGCTCGATGTCAAATTGTGTTCTATTTTGACTTAAAATAATATCCATAGCCTTGCTATCAAGCTCCCGTCCTACGATAGACATTTTTCCAAATTTCGCCGCATAAGCCAAAGAAGAAAGTTCCCAGTTACCATAATGTGCTGTTGTTAATATGAGCGGTCTTTGACTTTTAAGGGCGTTATTTAAAATTTCTTCATTGTCAAAATGCACTTTTTGAAGAATTTGTTCTTTGGTGCTGGAGCGATTTTGGATGCAGTCTAAGCCAAATTTGGCGAAATTTTGATAGATTTTTAAGGCGATTTGCTCTCTTTCTTTTAGATCTTTTTGAGGGAAGCAAAGTTGAAGATTGATGTCGATGATTTTGCGGTGTTTTTTATTAAGATGAAAGGTGATTTTAGCGACCATTAAGCCTAATTTTTGCAGAACAAATTCGGGCAAAATTGCCGTTAAAAATCTAAGTAAATAATATAAAAAAAGATAAAGCCTATCTCTCATCTAAAAGGTCCTTAGCAAGTGAAAAAATGTCCTCCTCGTCAATGTTTCTAATGCAAAAATCGCTTTTGTCGATGTGCTTGACATTGGAAATTTTTTTATCCGTGCTGATGGTTTTGTTAATCTCTGTTGTAAAAGCATTGCGGTAATGCGGAGTTGCGCCAAAGATAGTAATGGAGGGCTTATTCATCGCAAAAGCTAGATGAGTAGGACCGCTGTCATTTCCTATTATGAGGCTTGAAAGCTGGGTAAGGGCGATGAGTTCTTTAAGGCTTAGTTTATCAAGTAAAATAAGGCTTTCTTTGTCGATTTTGCTGAGAGAAAGCACTCTTTTGGCTAGAATTTTTTCCTTTTCATTGCCCCAAGCAAGGTAAATTTTAAGCTTTTCATCGTAGTGGAGTAAAAGTTTGCAAAGTATGGCGAGCTTTGTCATTGGGTAGATTTTATTTTGCGCACTTGAGCCAACATGGATTAAAATGTTTTTTTCGCTTAAATTAAACCTTTGCTTTAAAGAGTTTTTAAGCTCTTCATCGGCTTTAAAAATAGGCTGCTTAAAATAAATATCCTTAGGCTCAAAGGGTGCATTAAGCGCAAATGCAGCTAAAGCAAGGTAACGCACAAAAACATTTTCTGCGTAGTCAATGCTAAGTTTTTGATTATAAAAATTATGCGCAAAGCTTTCCTTAAGGCTGTCTTTATCAAAGCCAAAATTATTATGACTTAAAATGCGACTAACTAGAGCGGATTTCATCAAGCCTTGCAGGTCTAAAACAAAATCATAGTGATTTTTCCTAGCTTCAAGGGCGATTTTAAGGCTAGAGAAAAATCTCTTATCCTTTAAGGGTAGGGCGTAAAGCTTATCGATGTGCGGGTGATTTTCTAAAATTTCTTTAAATCTTTCATCGACAAACCAGTGAATTTCAATATCTTGGCGAAATTGTTTGATAAATTGCAAAACAATGGCACTTTGTATGATGTCTCCAAGCGCAGAGAGGCGGACAATTGCTATTTTCATTTAAACCTAGTTTTAATTTTTTTGTTATGATTGTAGCGAAGTTGTTTAAAAAAAGGTTAAATAAGATGAAAAATGAAGGTTATATTTGCATATTTGATTGTGAAAGTGTGCCAGATGTAGAGCTAATAAGAAAAAATTTAGGTTTTGAAGGAAGCGATGAGGAGGTAAGCTTACAGGCACTTGCGTGGCAAAAAGAGCAAAACGGAAGCGAGTTTTTACCCCTGCCTTTTCATAAAATCGTCAGTATTTGTGCGGTGATAGCGGATCATTTTGGTAAATTTATTAAGGTTAATAAAATCGAGGGTGAAAATGAAAAAGAGATGTTAAGAAATTTTTTCGCCTTTATCGATAAAAGTGAGCCTAAGCTTGTGAGCTTTAATGGGAAAAATTATGATTGCCCTTTGTTTGTTTTAAGAGCTTTAAAATATAATATTAGGGCAAGTGCCTATTTAGATACGCAAGATAAATGGAATAATTATAAGACAAGATTTTCGGAGCTTAAGCATTGCGATTTGCTTGAGAGTTTAGGGGGACGCCTTAGGCTTGATAGCGTTTGTGCTATGGCTGGATTGCCGGGGAAATATGATGTAAGCGGGGCTGAGGTGATGAGCCTTTATTATCAAAATCAAATGGAAAAAATTCACGAATACTGCGAAAGTGATGTTTTAAACACCTATATGCTTTTTTTGAAATATGAGCTGATTAAGGGGAATTTGGCGGAGGAGGATTATGGGCTTTATTTAAATTTGATGGCAGAATATTTAAAGGAAAAAAAGGCAAATCGCTCTTATGTGCCATATTTTATAAAAGCTTGTGAGGAGGAGTTTTTGAAATTAAGCATTTAAAGAATTATTATAAAATGCTATAAAGTTTAATAATAAAGGAAAATAATGAAAATTTTAATCACAGGCGGTGCTGGCTACATAGGCTCTCATACGCTTAGACAATTTTTAAATACAAACCATCAAATTTGTGTCCTAGATAATCTTAGCAAGGGTTCTAAAATCGCCCTTGAGGATTTAAAAACGATAAGGGATTTTAGCTTTTTTGAGCAAGATTTGAGTGATTTTAAGGGCGTTAAAGACTTATTTAAGAGAGAAAAATTTGACGCTGTGGTGCATTTTGCAGCAAGCATTGAGGTCTTTGAGAGTATGCAAGATCCTTTAAAATATTATATGAATAACACGGCTAATACTTCAAATTTAATCCAAACTTGCTTAGAAAATAATGTCAATAAATTTATTTTTTCTTCTACGGCTGCGACTTATGGAGAGCCTAAAAGTCCTGTGGTAAGCGAAACAAGTCCTCTCGAGCCTATCAATCCTTATGGTAGGTCAAAATTGATGAGTGAGGAAGTTTTGCGTGATGCAAGTCGGGCAAATCCAAATTTCAAGCATTGCATTTTGCGTTATTTTAATGTTGCTGGTGCTTGTATGGATTTTAAGCTAGGACAACGCTACCCTAAGGCGACTTTACTCATTAAAGTTGCGGCTGAGGTTGCTGCTGGTAAGAGAGAGAAGCTTTTCATTTTTGGAGATGATTACGATACAAAAGATGGCACTTGCATTAGGGATTTTATCCATGTTGATGATATTTCAAGTGCGCATTTAGCGGGGCTTGAATATTTAGAGACAAATGAGAGTAATGTCTTTAATGTGGGTTATGGACACGGCTTTTCTGTTAAAGAAGTCATTGAGGCAATGAAAAGGGTAAGCGGGGTGGATTTTAAGGTCGAACTTGCACCTAGAAGAGCGGGAGACCCCTCTGTTTTAATCTCAAATGCTGAAAAAATTCGCAAATTAACCTCTTGGAAACCTAAATACGATGATTTAGAACTTATTTGTAGGTCCTCGTATGATTGGGAACAGCAGTGTTAAAAAAACTTTTTTTTATCCTCTCCAAAGAGGATAAGCGTTTTTTGTTTTCTTTATTGGCTTTTTCTATACTCATTTCTTTTATAGAAACTTTTGCCATATCTTTAGTAATGCCTTTTATCACTTTGGCGAGCGATTTTTCTTATTTTGAAAGAAATGCGTTTTTAATAAACATTAAGCAAAGTTTAAATTTGCCCGCCTTTAAGATTATCATTTATCTAGGGCTTATAATGATAGCGTTTTATCTTTTAAGAGCTATTTTAAATGCGTGGTATTTTCATCTTTTGGCGCGTTTTTCTAAGGGGCGTTACCACGCTATCGCCTCTAAGATTTTTGCTAAATTTTTGCATATAAGTTATGAAAAATTTACTCAAAAAAATCAATCTGCGATTTTAAAGTCCATCACGGGAGAAGTTTATAATCTTAGCACTATGCTTTCATCTTTTTTGCTGATGATGAGCGAAATTTTTGTAGTGCTTTTACTTTACGCTTTAATGCTTTTGATTAACTATAAAATTACAATTTTTTTAAGTATTTTTATGCTTCTTAATGCTTTTATTTTGGTAAAAATTTTAAGTCCTTTCATCAAAAAAGCAGGGATTGAAAGAGAAAAGGCGATGAAAAGCTTTTTTGAAATTTTAAATACAAATTTAAATAATTTTAAATTCATTAAGTTAAAGACAAAAGAAGAGGGCGTTTTGAAACTTTTTAAAGCCCAAAGTGAAGCTTTTTCAAAAGCAAATATTACCAACGAAAGCATTAATGCTTTGCCTAGAATTTATTTAGAGGCGGTGGGTTTTTGTGTTTTAGTTTTTATCGTTGTTTTTTTGGTGTTTAAGTATGAAAGTGATATTTCAAATATTTTAGCGACAATTTCCATTTTTGTTTTGGCTCTTTATAGGCTTATGCCAAGTGCAAATCGCATTATAAGCTCTTATCACGATTTGCTTTATTATCACTCTTCTTTAGATATTCTTTTTGAAATTTTAAAAGAAAAAGAAGAGAAAAATGCGGAAGGGGAATTAAATTTCACTAAAGAATTACGCCTTGAAAATCTTAGCTTCCATTACGAAAATAAAGCTATGCTTTTTGAAAATATCAATTTTACGCTTAAAAAAGGTGAAAAAATCGCATTTATCGGTGAAAGTGGGAGTGGAAAAAGCACCTTTGTGGATATTTTAAGCTCACTTTTAAAGCCAACGAGTGGGCAAATTTTTGTCGATGACACGCCACTTTGTGAAAAAAACATCAAAACCTTTCGTAGAAAGATAGGCTATATCCCTCAGCAAATTTATCTTTTTAATGACAGCATTGCTAAAAATATTAGCTTTGGAGATGAGGTTGATGAAGCTTTACTAAAAGAAGTGATAAGACAGGCAAATTTGGAGGATTTTATCCAAAATTTAGAAGAAGGTGTGCAAACTAAAGTAGGCGATGGAGGAAGTAATTTAAGCGGAGGACAAAGACAAAGAATCGCCATAGCAAGAGCACTTTATACAAAGCCCGAAATTCTCATCCTAGATGAAGCGACTTCGGCACTAGATAATGAAAGTGAAGCAAAAATTATGGACGAAATTTATAAAATTTCTCAAGATAAGACCCTCATCATCATAGCACATAGGCTTTCTACGATAAAAAATTGCGATAAAATTTATAAGGTCGAAAAAGGTAAAATCAGCTTGGAGCAAACTTTATGAAAATCACTTTCATCATAGCGACTTTAAATTCTGGCGGAGCGGAGAGGGTTTTGGTAACCTTAGCAAATGCACTTTGTAAGGAACACGAGGTTTGTATTATTAAATTTCACCCAGAAGATTCTTTTTATAAGCTTGAAAAAGAGATAGTCTTAAAAACCCTGCCACAGTTTAGTTTTCATAATCTTTACCATAAAATCGCAAGTCGCATTAAGAAAATTTTTGCATTAAGAAAAGCTTTAAAAGAAAGTCCAAGCGATGTTTTTATCTCTTTTTTGGATACGACTAATATCGCTTGTATCGTTGCTAAAATAGGACTTAAAACCCCTTTAATCATCAGTGAGCATAGCAATGAGGCTTATTTAAAATCTAAATTTTGGCGACTTTTAAGAAGACTGAGCTATCCTTATGCGAGTGCTTTGAGTGTGCTTGGTGCGAGTGATAAGGCATTTTATGAAAAATTTGTTAAGAAGGTTTTGGTTTTAAATAATCCTTGTCATTTTTCTTCAAATCAGCTTTCTTTACCACAAAAAGAAAATTTGGTGCTTTTTGTTGGGCGTTTGGATTTTAATAAAAATGCTTCGATGTTTATTAAAGCGGTGGCACTTTTAAAGGGCGATTTGCTTTTAAATTATCGTTTTTGCATAGTGGGGGACGGAGAGCTTAAGAGCGCCTTAGAGCAAGAGGCTAGGGCTTTGGGTGCAAAAGTGGAGTTTTTAGGACGCATTGAGGATATGGCTTCGCTTTATGCTAGGGCTAGGGCACTTTGTCTTTGTTCTTTTGTCGAGGGTTTGCCAACCGTTTTAATAGAAAGCTTATATTTTGATGTGTGCCGAATTTCGAGTGAGTATTATAATGGCGCGAGGGATTTGATAGAAAATGAAAAAGACGGACTTATCGTGCCTTTAAATGATGAAAAAGCCCTTGCTTTAGCACTTGAGAGAGTTTTAAGCGATGAGGAGTTGAGAAAAAATTTGGTGGAAAATGCAAGAAAAAGGCAAAAAGATTATGAGCTTTCTCATATTAAAAAACAATGGCTTGATTTAATTAGGGAGCTTGTATGAAACTTTCTATTATCATCGCCACTTATAATAGGGCAGAACTTTTAAAAAAGGCAGTTGAAAGCGTTTTAAGGCAGGATTTTAAAGAGTATGAAATCATCATTAGCGATGATCATTCAAATGACGGCACAAAAGAGCTTGTGGAGGATTTACAAAAAGAGGATAGTCGCATTAAATATGTGCTAAACACTCGCTATAAACAAGGTCCTAATGGGAATAAAAATAATGGACTTGATTATGCAAGTGGTGAATTTGTAGGATTTTTAGATGATGATGATGAAATGCTTGAGGGAACGCTAAGTCTTTTAATGCAAAAAGCAAATGAGGGTTATTCACATATTTTTGGTAATTGCGTGATAGAAAAAGATGGGATTTTGAGTGAGGAATTTAGCGGCAAAGGCTTAAATGAAGATTGTGAGGTGAGTAAGAAAGAATTTTTAATGCAAAAATTTCACGGAGAGTTTTTAAGCATTTTTAAAAAATCTTTGCTTAAAAATCAGCGTTTTAATGAGGAATTTTATGGTAATGAGGCTACGCTTTGGGTGAATTTATATGAGGAAAAAAGTTTTTATATCCATAAGGCTTTAAGGATTTACCGCATTAAAAGAGAAGATAGCGTTACCTTAGGGGCGCAAAAACACGCTTTTAGGGTGTATTTGGGTTATTTAGAACTTGCAAAAATTTTAGAAAATGAACTTAAAAATGACGAGGATTATAGGGCTGTATGTGCGAATTATTATAAAATGGCGGCGTATTATGCGAAATTTGCAAATGAGTATCGAAAAATGTATGTGTGTTTATTAAAAAGCTTAAGGATTAAGTTTAACGCCCCCGCTTTGATTTTATTATTTTTAAGCGTAGTGCCAAGTGGTGTGGTGGCGAATTTATCAAAATTAAGGGTGGCTTTATGCAAAAATTAGCGATTTTTATCTATTCCTTAGGTAGTGGTGGGGCTGAAAGGGTTGTGGCGACTTTGACTCCGCTTTTAAAATTACATTTTGATGTGCATATTATTTTAATGAATAAGAAAATTTCTTACGAGCTTGAAGATGTTCAAATTCATTTTTTAGAAAATTCAAGTCCCAATGAAAACGCCTTGTTAAAATTTATCAAATTGCCCTTTTTAGCTTTAAAATATAAAAAGCTTTGTAAAAATTTAGACATAGATACGGAATTTGTTTTTTTAAATCGTCCTAATTATATCGCTTTAATGGCGCGTTTATTTGGCTCTAAAACGCGTTTAATTATTAATGAATGCACCACACCTAGCGTAATGTATGCGAAAAATAACTTTAATTCTTTTGCAAATAAGTTTTTGATAAGGTTTTTATATCCTAAGGCGGATTTGATTTTGCCCAATTCTAAGGGAAATAGGGAGGATTTAATTAGCCATTTTAACATAGCTTTGGAAAAATGCGAATTGCTTTATAATGCTGTGGATTTAGAGGCTATTGAATTAAAAATGAAGGAAGAAATTTCACTTAAAGAACCTTTTATCTTAAGCGTGGGGAGACTTGATAAGGGGAAAAATCACGCTCTTTTAATCCGTGCCTTTTCTAAACTTAAGACAAATTTAAAACTTGTGATTTTGGGTGAGGGCGTTTTAAGGGAGGAGCTTGAAAGTCTTGTTTTGGAGCTTGGTTTAGAAGATAGGGTTTTGCTTTTAGGTTTTGATAATAATCCTTACAAATATATGGCAAAATGTGAATTTTTCGCTTTTGCTTCCGTATTTGAGGGTTTTTCTAATGTCTTAATCGAAAGTCTAGCTTGCGGCTGTGCTGTGGTTTGCACCGAGCATCAAAGTGGGGCTTTAGAGCTTTTTGGGCGTGATGAATTTGGACTTTTGGTCGAGGTGGGTAGTGAAAATTCTATGTTGCAAGGCTTAAAAACGATGCTAGAAAATGACACATTAAGAGCGGCTTATAAAAAAAAGGCTAAAATGAGAGCTTTAGAATTTGATAAGGTCAAAATCGCAAGAGTGGCTTTAAAATACTTAATGGGGACAAAATGAAAAATGAGGCTGTGAAAAATGCGAATTTGAGACTAGTATTTTTTATCTTACTAGCTTTTGGTTTTAGTGTTTTATGTCGCTTTTATTGGATTTATTGGGCGAGTGATTTTAACGAATATTTTTTTAATAATCAGCTTATGATAAACTCAAATGACGGCTACACTTTCGCAGAGGGTGCTAGAGATAAGATAGCGGGCTTTCATCAAGAAAATGATTTAAGCTTTATTAATTCCTCTCTTTCTATTTTGACCTATGTGCTTTATAAAATCACGCCTTTTAGCTTTGAAAGCATTATTTTATATATGAGTGTGTTTTTTTCTTCGCTTATAGTTGTGCCGCTTATTTTAATTGCTAATGAGCTTAAACGCCCTTTAATGGGACTTTTTGCGGCGTTTTTAGCAAGCATTGCAAAAAGCTATTATAACCGCACTATGGCAGGATATTATGATACAGATATGTTAGCCATTGTGCTTCCTATGTTTATTTTATATTTTTTCATCAGGCTTGTTTTAAGAAAAGATGCTATTTCTTTACTTGCCTTGCCGTTTTTTATGGGACTTTATCTTTGGTGGTATCCCTCAAGCTATACTCTAAATGTCGCTTTTATCGCACTTTTTATCCTTTATGTTTTGATTTATCATAGAAAAGAAAGGTCTTTTTATATGGCAGCGCTTTTGTGTGCCATTACCCTTTCAAATATTGCTTGGTTTTATCAAAGTGCTATTGTTGTCTTGTTTTTTGCCTTTTTTATGCTTAAAAATTCGCTTTTTAATTTTAAATTTATCGCACTTTTAGCCTTAGGCGTTTTAGTCTTTTTAGCTTTAAGTGGGGGGATAGACCCTATTTTGTATCAGCTTAAATTCTATCTTTTAAGAAGTGATGAGAGTGCAAGTTTAGCGCGTGGTTTTGCGTATTTTAATGTAAATTTAACCATACAAGAGGTTGAAAGTATCGATTTAAGCACTTTTATGCAAAGAATTAGCGGAAGTGAGCTTGTGTTTTTACTTTCTCTTTTTGGCTTTTTATGGCTTTTAAAAAAGCATAAAATAATGCTTTTAACCCTGCCTATGCTTTTGCTTGGTTTTTTAGCACTTAGAGGCGGGCTTAGATTTACTATTTATGCTGTGCCTATTATGGCGCTTGGCTTTGGCTTTTTAAGCGTTCAACTTTTAAGCTTAATCCAAAAAATGCGTCCCTTACAAGAGACTAGAAAATTAAGAATATTCTTTTACGCAGTATTTCCGCTTTTTGTGCTTGTTTTGGGGGCTTATTTTTATTTTAGTCAAAGTGCTATTTATGAGAGTATGGGAGTGGAATTTCAAAAGAGCTTTGTGAGCTTTTTTATAGAAGATACTTTGCTTTTTTCTTTGCTTGTTTTAGCCCTTTTTACGCCTTTGATTTTTGAGCTTTTATGGAGAAAAAAGGACATTCGCTTTGTGTGTAGCTTTTATATTGTGGGGGTTTTGCTTTTTTCTTTGTGGGCGAATTTAAGTCATATTTATAATTATAGAGCGCACACCGTTTTTAATTACAATGAAGCGAGTATTTTAGATAATCTTAAAGCTAATGTTTCTAGGGAAGATTATATTGTGGCTTGGTGGGATTATGGCTATCCTATTCGTTATTATAGCGATGTGAAAACCTTAGCTGATGGGGGTAAGCATTTGGGTAAGGATAATTTTTTCCCTTCTTTTGTTTTAAGTCAAAATCCACGCGCAGCGGCAAATATGGCAAGACTTAGCGTAGAATACACAGAAAAAGGCTTTAAAACGCCTTATAATGACCTTTTAGAAGCGATGATGAAGGATTATAATTTTAATAATGTGAATTTATTTTTAGCGGTACTTTCTAAGGAGGATTTTACTCTTCAAACGCCTAAAACTAGAGATATTTACATCTATATGCCTTCTCGTATGGCGGCGATTTTTGGCACGGTGGCAAGTTTTTCTTATATGAGTTTAGAAACGGGTGAGCTTGAAAATCCTTTTGTTTATAGTGTGGCGTATTATTTGGGAAATGAGGACGGCAAACTCGTCTTAAGTAATAATATGCTCCTTCATAGTGATTTTAGAAGCTTTGAGCTAAATGGCAAGAATTATGCGATTAATTCTTTGGTGGAATTTACTTCAGTGCAGCAAAAATATTATAGTGTTGTGGAGATTGATAAAAATGCTAAATATTATCTCTTTCACATCAAAGACGCTAATATCCCTAATGTGCAATTTATCCTAATGGATAAGGCGATGTATGAGAGTGCTTTCGTGCAAATGTTTTTCTTTGGTAAGTATGATGAGAGTTTGTATGAATTAATCGTTGATAGTAAAGAAGCAAAGGTGTATAAATTAAAATTATGAGAGTAGGATTTTTAAGCCACGCGGGTGCTAGCGTGTATCATTTTAGAGCGCCTATTATTAAAGCTTTAAAGGCTAGGGGTGATGAGGTGTTTCTTTTAGTGCCAAATGATGAGTATGCTAAGAGGCTTGAAGAGCTTGAATGTCCCATTATCTTTTATGATTTAAAACGCTCAAGCCTTAATCCTTTCGTGGTGATAAAAAATTTCTTACACCTTAAAAAAGTGCTTCAAGGCTTAAAGTTAGACCTCTTGCAAACAAGTGCGCATAAAAGTAATACTTTTGGAATTTTCGCGGCACATTTTGCTAAAATCCCTTATAAATTCGCACTTGTTGAGGGACTTGGCTCTTTTTATATCGATACAAGTTTTAAGAGTGCTTTAGTGCGTTTAAATATTAATTTTCTTTATAAACTAGCCTTTAAGTGTGCGAATAAATTTATTTTTGTCAATGAAAGCAATGCTAAATTTATGAGAGATTTAGGCTTAAAAGAGGAACAAATTTGCGTGATTAAGTCCGTTGGCATTAATCTTAAAAAATTTTTTCCCTTGCCTATCTCAAAAGAGCAAAAACACGCCTTTTTAAACACGCACAAAATGCCTGATAAACCTCTAGTTTTAATGGTAGCTAGAGCCTTGTGGCATAAGGGTGTGAGAGAATTTTATGAAGCGGCAGAGCTTTTAAAAGAAAGAGCGAATTTTATCTTTGTGGGAGGGCGTGATGATAATATCTCTTGTGCGAGTATGGAATTTCTTAAAAATAAAGCGGTGTTTTATCTGGGTGCTAGGAGTGATGTGGTTGATTTAATAAGGCTTTGTGATGTGTTTGTTTTGCCAAGTTATAGGGAGGGCTTTCCTGTTACCATTATGGAGGCTAAGGCTTGTGCTAAGGCTTGTGTGGTGAGTGATTGCGAGGGGTGTGTGGAGGCTATTTCTAATGCTTATGATGGGCTTTGGGCAAAAACAGGCGATGCGATAGATTTAAGCGAAAAAATTAGCCTGCTTTTAGATGATGAAAAATTAAGAGCGAATTTAGCACAAAATGCCGCTAAAGAAGCCTTAAAATACGATGAAAATGAGATAGCTAGAAAGTATCTAAAACTTTATGATGAAAGTGTAAAAAATGTATGAAAATGTGATAAAAAGGGCGTTTGATTTTAGTTTAGCCTTAGTGCTTTTGGTGCTTTTTTCTCCTCTTATTTTACTGACAGCTTTACTTCTTAAAATCACACAAAAAAGCGTGATTTTCACGCAGCTTAGACCGGGAAAAGATGAAAAGCCCTTTGTGATTTATAAATTTAAAACAATGAGTGATGAAAGAGATGAAAGGGGCGAGCTTTTGCCCGATGAATTACGCTTAAAGTCCTTTGGTAAGCTTGTAAGAAGCCTTAGTTTAGATGAGCTTTTGCAACTTTTTAATGTGCTAAAGGGCGATATGAGTTTTGTGGGACCTAGACCTTTATTAATGGAGTATTTAAGTCTTTACAATGCAAGGCAGAAATTAAGACATAGGGTAAGACCGGGCATTACAGGCTGGGCACAGGTCAATGGGCGTAATAATATCTCTTGGGAGAAAAAATTCGAGCTTGATGTGTATTATGTGGAAAATATCTCCTTTTTTTTGGATTTAAAAATTCTTTTTTTAACTGCCTTTAAGGTGCTAAAACGAAGCGGGGTTAATAAAGAAGGACAAGCCACAACGGAGAAATTTAATGGAAAGAACTAAGAAAATTTACATTTATGGAGCAGGCGGACACGGGCTTGTGTGCGCGGATGTCGCTTTTAATATGGGCTATGAGGAAGTAATATTTTTGGACGATTATAAAGGCTTGGCATTTAGTAAAGAGCTTGAGAAATTTGATATTTTTATTAGTATAGGCACTAATGAAATTCGTGCAAAAATTAGTCAAAAAGTCGAACAATACGGCTTTAATATAGTGAATTTAATCCATAAAAGTGCCATTATTAGCCCTAGTGCTAAAATAGCAAAAAGCGGGGTTTTGATTATGCCAAAAGTTGTGATTAATGCTAAGGCTAACATAGGAAAAGGCGTAATTTTAAATACGGCTTGTGTGATTGAGCACGAGTGTGAGATAGGAGATTTTTCTCATATTAGCGTGGGGGCGAAGTGTGCTGGAAATGTCAAGGTAGGAAAGCTTTGCTTTATGGGGATCAATTCTGCCATTTTGCCGAATTTAAGCTTGTGTGAGGGGAGTGTTTTAGGCGGAGGCGCACTTTTAGCTAAAAATGCTCTAAAACAAGGCATTTATGTGGGTGTTCCTGCGAAGATGAGGGAAGTATGAGGGGTATTTTATTTGTTTTTTTGAGTTTAAATTTAGGTTTTTGTGCAGATTTTATCACCCCAAAAGAATATGCAAAAATGCTTTATGAAAATCCAAGAGGCATTAGCTGTAAAAAATGCCACGGAGCCAAGGGAGATGGACAAATTTTGGGCTATTACACGCATAAAGATAAAAAAAAGGCTTATGAAATTCCAAATATTCAAAATTTAAGCTTTGAGCGTTTTAAAGAGGCTTTGACTAAGGAGCAAGATGTTAAGTCCATAATGCCAACTTACTCATTAACTAATGATGAGATAATAACTTTATATAATTATATCAAACAAGTTAGCAAGGAGAAATGATGACAAATAAAGCGGCATTTAAAGAGGCTTTTAAGGTGATAGCTGGTGGGGTGAATTCACCTGTGAGGGCTTTTGCTAGTGTGGGGGGTGAGCCTTGTTTTATCGCGGAGGGTGAGGGTGCTTATATCAAGGACATTGAGGGTAAGCGTTATATAGACTTCGTGCAAAGCTGGGGACCTCTGCTTTTTGGGCATTGTGATAAGGACATCGTTAAGGCTTGCAAAAAGGCTTTAAAAAAAGGCACAAGCTTTGGAGCACCGACTTTAAGTGAGAGTGTTTTGGCTAAACTTGTGCTTGAAAATTTTCCGCATTTGGACAAAATTCGCTTTGTAAATAGTGGCACAGAAGCGACTATGAGTGCGATTCGCCTTGCTAGAGGCTTTACAAAAAGAGAAAAAATTCTTAAATTCGAGGGTTGTTATCACGGACATAGCGATTCTTTACTCGTGAGTGCTGGAAGTGGGGCGGCGACCTTTAATGCTCCTAGCTCTTTGGGCGTTTTAAATGAAGTCGCCAAGCAAACTTTAGTCGCAAGATATAATGATATAGAAAGCGTTAGGGAGCTTTTCAAAAAGCATAAAGAGGAAATTTCTTGTGTGATTATCGAGCCTATTGCGGGTAATATGGGGCTTGTTTTAGGGGAGCAGGAATTTTTAGAAGAACTTGCTAGGCTTTGTAGGCAAAATGGGGCATTACTGATTTTTGATGAGGTAATGAGTGGTTTTAGAGCTTCGTTTTTAGGCTCTTTTGGGGTCAATAAAATTAAAGCGGACATTGTAACCTTTGGTAAGGTTATAGGTGGGGGCTTACCTGCGGCAGCTTTTGCTTCAAGATCCGAGATAATGGACATTTTAAGCCCTTTAGGAGGCGTGTATCAAGCAGGGACTTTAAGCGGTAATCCTCTAGCTATGGCAGCAGGCATTGCTAGCATTTCAAAGGCGAAAAAGGACAAAGAGCTTTATAGAAAACTCGCAAGACTTGCCAAAATTTTAACGCAAGGCTTAAGTGAGTTAGCTAAAGAAAAAGGAGTGCCTTTTAATGCGACTTTTGTGGGATCGATGTTTGGCTATTTTTTTACAGAAGATCCTGTTCGAAATTATCAAGACGCTTTAAAATCAAATTTGAAACTTTTTGCAAAATTTCATCAAAATATGCTAAAACAAGGAATTTATTTAGCTCCCTCTCAATTTGAAACAGGATTTATTTGCGATAAAATGAATGAGAAGATGATGATAAAAACTCTAGAAGCCGCTAGAAAGAGTTTTAAAGCCTTATGAGAAAAGTTTTTATTCGCAAAGGTTTAGAGGCAGCTGATGGATTGAGTCTTGGCATTTCTATGGTTGTAGCTGTTTTGCTGGGCGTTGGACTTGGCTTTTTGCTTAAAAATATCACGCCTTGGCTGTTTTGGGTGGGTGTTTTTATAGGCGTTGCGGCGGCGATTTTAAATGTCTATAAGGCTTATAAGGCACAAATGAAAAGTTATGAGGAATTTGAAAAACGCGATGCTTTGATACAAGAAAGCCTTAAAAAAGAGTGATAATGACTCAAAAAAAGACTCTTTTTTGCATCCTTTGTATTTTTAATGTGCTTTTTTTGTGTGCTTTTTTTGCTTTTAAGGGCTTAAGTTGGGCTTTGATTTTAAGTTATGAAGTGGCTTTTTTTAGCACTTTACTTGTGATTTTAAGCTCTTATTTGCATTATAAGAAAAACATTTTAATTAAAAGCTCTAAATTCAATTATGAGCCTAAGCCTTTGGCGCTTTTTATTAAAAAAATTCCAAAAAATTCCAAAATTATAAATTTTAAACACTACAATGACGATTTAGTGATAAAATTTAAAGATAAATTTAAAAATTTTTCTTTGTTTTTTTCTTTATTTAAGCTTTTAGCTTATGGGATTTTGGTGGGTGGATTTTTGTTTTTACAAAGGCAAAATTTACTTTTTATAGCTGGATATTTGGGCGGAATTTCTGCCTTTTTGGTGGGAATTTTTGCGTATATGTTGTGTGTGAAAAATGAGTAGTGCAAAAAGAATTATTAAATCAATGACAGCCCTTTTTTTCGGTATGGGTTTTTTATTTGCCGGAAATGCTTTAATTATAAGCTCCATAGGCGTTATTTTAAAGCATAATGGTGCAAGCTCCTTTGCTGTGGGCGTTGTGAGTGCTTGTTTTTTTATAGGGGCGATGTGTGGGACGATTTTTTCGCAAAAAATCATTTCACGCATAGGACACATACGCTCTTTTGGGCTTTTTGGAGCTATTTTTGGCATCTCTGCTATGTTACATAGCTTGAGTGAAAATTTGATTTTTTGGGCTTTTTTACGCTTTTTGATAGGAATTTGTTATTATAGTTTGCTAATGATTATAGAATCTTGGCTAAATGAAAAGGCTAAAAATGCCGTTAGGTCGCGTATTTTAGCCTTTTATGAGCTTGTTTTTTATCTTTCTTTTGGAGTGGGGATTTTAATCATTGCTTTTGATTTAAGTCCTCACAATGTTTTCATTGTTTCGGCGGCTTTGATTTTATTTTCTTCTTTGCCACTCAATTTAATTAAAATTAAAGAGCCGCTTTTGCCAAAGGCGAGTGAGGTTTCTATCCCTAAGGTTTTTGACATTGCTCCTTTGGCGATTATGACGAGTTTTGTTGCGGGACTTTTGATTAATGGTTTTTTTTCTATGGCGTCTTTGTTTATACTCTTACAAAATTATGATGCTAAGGTCGTTTCTTATTTTATGTTTTGTGCGATTATGGGAGGATTTATCGTACAAATGTTTATCGGCACGATAAGCGATAAAATGGGGCGTAAAATAGCCATTATTTTTTGTGCTAGTATAGGTTTTGCGACTATGCTTTGCTATGCTTTTTTCACACCACATCTTTATTTGCAATATGTCCTTGCCATTTTTTTAGGTATGGGAATTTTTTGTCTTTATGCTTTGGCTTTAGCAAGGGCTAATGATATGCTACAAGATAAGGGTAGGGCGGTGGAGCTTGGTAGGGGGGTGCTTTTTTGTTATTCTCTAGGCTCTTTGCTTGCTCCTCTTATTTTGGGGGTTTTGATGGAGCATTATGGTTTTAGGGGCTTTGTGTGGTTTTATGTTATCTTGCTTGGGGCATTAATCCTTTTTGCCATTAATAAGCCTAATATTTTAAATAAGAAATTTAAGAAAAATCTTGGCAACGCGGTGATTTTTAATGATTAATACTAAGCTAAACTCACAAGTTGCTACGCAAAGAACGGATTTAAAAAACGATTTAAATTTAACTAAAGATAAAGAAAAATTAAGTCCAAACGAGCTTTTAACGCAAAATTTAAGGCAGAAATTAGGACTTAGTAAGCAAATGTCTCCTCCCAATGAGGCTTTGCAAAAATTCGCACAAAATGAGCTTAATCAAAAATTACAAGAAATTGTCAATAAATTATTAAATCAAATTAGCACCCATAAAAATCCAAATTCGCCCATTTTAAAACAGGCAAATTTGCTTAATTTCGCACCTAATTTTGTCAATGAACTTAAGCTTTTAAGTAAAGAGCTTAGTAAAAATGAGAATTTTGCACCCTTGCTTAATAAGATAGAAATACTTTTAAAGCCAGCAAGCGAAATAAAGGCTAAAGACCTCGCCCCTCTTCTTAAAAATTCGGGCGTTTTTTTTGAAGCTAAACTTAAAAATGCTTTAAATGAAGAGCTTTTGCCAAAGAGTTTTTATAAGCTCATCAATGCTATAAAGTCTTTAAGCAGTGAGAAAATAGCCACACAAATAGCCACTTTAGCGGATAAGAGCTTGAGTGCTAAAGACTCTCTTAAGGAGTTGGCTAGCATTATAATCCAAAATAAAAATGAAAATAAAAACATTGTAAGTCATAGCACTTTTAAGCCCTTACTTGAGCTTTCTCAAAAATTAGACAATTTTAAAAAATATATTAATAAAAATCCCCAACTTGCAGAAAGTAAAATAGGCTCTTTAGCACAAAATTTTGCAAAGGAATTAGCCAAGATTAAAGATGATTTTATAAAAATTTTATCTAAGCCTGAAAATTTACTCGTTAAAGACCCTGTCCTTTTAAAGCAGGCTATGCAAAGCTTTGAAAAATTACAAAATCATTTGGATAAAATCATTCAAAAAGCAGAAAGTGGCGTTAAGATAGAAAATGAAGATTTATCAAAAGAATTATTAGAAAGTCAAGATGAGCCTTTGAAAACAAAAGGGGAATTAAAAACGCAAGATGAGCCAGAAGAACACATAAAAGATCGCAAAGAGGAATTTAAAAACGAAAGCGAAAAAGAAAAAGAAAACGAAAAAATCGAAAATAAAGAGGAAATTGAGAGAGAATTTGAAAAAGAAGAGGTGCAAAAAGAAAATTTTAGCAAAGATGAAAAGCTAGAAAATGCAGAGAAAAATGCAGAGAAAAATGTGGGGGAAAATTTAGAAAAAGACACGGAAAAAAACGCAGAAAATTTAGATAAAGAAGTCGTTAAAAAACAAGCTGACATTAAAGAGGAGCCTAAGGAGCAAAAACATCAGGCAAAAGAGATAGTAAAAGAGCAGGTAAGAGAGTATCCAAAAGAAGCTTTAAAAGGTGCGGTTAAACAAGAGGATAGAGTTCAAATTCCGCAAAATAAAGCTCAAGAAAGCATTTTTAAACAGCAAGAATTTACTAAAGAGGTGTTTAAAAATCTAGCCTTTAAAGCCCCGCAAGGACAGAATTTAGAGGGGCTTGAAAACTTGAGTAAGGATATTACAACTCTTAATAGAAAAATTAATGAAAATTTAAAGCAGCTTGACCCCTTAGCGCAAAATGCAAAGCTTAATCTAAACGAGCTTAAAGGCTTGGAAAATAAATTAATAGGTGCGGTTAAAGACTTGCAAAATATCAGGCTTAAAAATGTGCAAGATGTGAGTTATGAAATTCAAAATGACATTAAATCAACCCTACTTCAAGTGGCAAGTCAAGCTAAAGCTGAAAATAATGACGCCATTTATAATCAAGCAAACCGCCTTTTAGCACAAATTGAGATGAATCAGCTAATATCTTTAGCAAATGACTCTATTAATACTTATTTGCCTTTTTCGTGGGAGGATTTAAATGAATCTAAGATCATTTTTAGACGCGGAAAAAAGGATAAATTTTTCGCACAAATCAAGCTTGAATTTGCAAAGTTGGGCGATTTAGAAATTCTTGTTTCTTTAAATAATGAAAAGTATATTGACATTAATATAATGGCGGAAAATAAAGAATTTAGAAAAATGATTTATGAAAATGCTCACGAGCTTAAACGAAATATCAATAAAGCTGGGCTTTTAAGCTCAAATTTCTTTGTGGGGGACATTATCCGTTCTCATTTTGATCCTAGAGATTTGAGAAATTATGACTTGCAAATGGGTATGGATAAAAAGGTATGAGTAGGATTAAAAGATCTATTAAAAAAGCCGTAGCGCTTGGCTATCAAAGGGAAAAAAAAGAATCCGCCCCTAAGGTTTTAGCAAGTGGTAGGGGTGAAAGTGCGGCGAAGATTATATCTTTAGCTAAAGAACACGGAGTGCCGATTAAAGAAGATGAGGATTTGATAGAAATTTTAAGCAAACTTGATTTGGGTGATGAAATTCCGCCTAATATGTATAAAGCTGTGGCGGAGGTCTTTGCCTTTATCTATCAAATGGCAAATAAAACCCTGCCGCAAAAAAATTAGCAAAGATATTTTTTGTAAAAAAGATGCCAGTAAAGTCCTGCCAAGATGAAAATTATATCAAGTAGGGCTGTGATATTCATTAGACTCATTTTAGCTTCAAATAAAAAGCCCATAAATTGCGAGATGAAAGCAGAAAACGCTAAAAAAACCATATCTGTATAAGCTAAAACGCGTCCGTAAAATTTCTCATCGCAGTGTTTTTGTATGCTTGTGTAAGTATAAGACCAAAGCGAGGTTGTGAAAAACCCAGCCCCAATAAGCCCTATGAAACTGATATAAAAATTAAATTGCGTGAAAGCCCAAAGTAAAATTCCAAGTCCTTGTCCTACATATAGAAAGCTTATGACACTATCTTTTAAAAAGCGACTTAAAATAAAAGGTCCTATGATTAAAGAAAGGGCACGAACAGCGTTTAAAAAGCCCATAACAAGCCCAGCGGATAGGATTTCTTTATATTCGTGCTGTGCTAAAAGTGTAACTAAGGTCTCATAAGCTGTAAATCCTATAAAAGCGTGCAGTATGATGAGGTGTAGGACAATTTTATTTTTCAAAACATAGTAAAAACCTTCCTTTATCATAACAAAAAAATGCCCTTCGACTTTTTGGACGAAATTTGGTAGAGAAAGTTTGAGTAAAATGAGTATGCCTATAAGCAATAAAAAAGTGTCAAATAAAAAGGCAGCTTTAACCCCGAAAAAATGGATAAAAAAGCCAGCACTTGCCATACCAAGCGTATAAGAAACTGACCAGTTAATGCTGTAAATTTCATTAGCGAGTTTTAAATCCTCTTGATTTAAGAGCTTTGCCATAAGACTCATTTCAGCTTGTCCATAAATCATAGCCACACAAAGACGCGAAAAGATGAGAATAAACAAAAGCCAAAGATCATTTAAGCTTGTTACAAAAATGAGTAAAAAAACGGAAATTAATTCTATACTAATCGTGCCGATGAGTAAATTTTTAGGCTTATTTTTCTCCACGATAACGCCATTTAAAGGTGCAAAAAGCACACCGGGTAAAAAAGCTAACATCGCACTAGTAGCGGTTACCCAAGTAGGGGCATTGAGCTGAACTAAGAGGGTAAAAACGCCTATTTGTGAAAATAAAGCACCAAAATAGACGATAAACTGAGCTATGGCTAAGATACGGATATTTTGATTGGTTTTTAATAAGATTAAATGTTTCATTGCGAAATTGTAGCAAAAATTTATACAAAATTAACCAAAGAAAGCGGTGCGATTTGTCAAATTTTGTTTTAAAATTTTGATAATTAATATTAATATTAAATTATATAGTTTATAATAATGAAAATCAATTTGGAGTGTGCTTTGTGGAATTTTTGAAAAATTATGTTGATTTTATCATCTTTTCAATGCTTGGAATTATGGCTTTTGTGGCGTTTTGGTGTGTGGTTGAAAGAATTTTATTTTTTAGAAAGCTTGATTTTAAGGCTTATAAAAATCAAGAGCAATTTGACAATGCAATCAGTGAGAATTTAACCACCCTTTATATTATTTATTCTAACGCTCCATATATAGGGCTTTTGGGCACGGTTATTGGCATTATGATGACCTTTTACGAAATGGGCGTGGTAGGGGATATCGATGTAAAATCCATAGTTATAGGCTTATCTTTAGCGTTAAAAGCCACAGCTTTAGGACTTTTGGTGGCAATTCCCTCTTTAATGGCTTATAATGCTTTGCTGCGCAAAATTACTCTTTTAAGCAGTGCTTATAAGGGAAGTAAAAATGCTTAAACTCCCAAAAAATGAAGGTTTAAACATAGTCCCATTTATAGACATTATGCTTGTTTTACTTGCCATAGTTCTAAGTCTTTCAAGCTTCATCGCGCATAGCAAAATAGAGCTTAAACTCCCAGTAAGTGAGAATTCGACAAGTTTTAATGAAAGTCAAAATAAATTTTTCATAGTCATTAATGAGAGAGATGAATTTTTTTTAAATGATGAAAAGGTGAATTTAAATCAGCTTAAAAATGCCATTTTAGCACTTGATAAAGACACTATGGTCGCACTAAAAAGCGACAAATTTGCCAAATTTGAAAGCTTTGTTAAAATCATCGATCTTTTAAAAGCTAAAGAACACGAAAAAATTCAAATCATTACGGAGAAAAATAGATGAAAAACGCATTATTAAACACCAAAGTTCAAGCTTCTTATATCACTTTTTTGGCTTTTTTACCCTTGCTTTTTACCTTAATTTATACACATAGTCTTTTTAAAACTCAAATAAATAAGGAAGAAAGTTTGGAATTGGCGATGAAATATTTTATTCAAAACGAGTCTTATTTAGCGCCAGAAAAACAAGCTTTAACCCCCAAACAAAGCTCCAAAATAGCTCCTAAAAAATCACAAAGCAAAACTTCGGCAAAGCCACTTAATGAAAGAATTGAAAACTCAAATTTAAAATCTAATGAAAGCACCAAAAATTCAATTTTAAATTCTAAGCAAAGTGAAGAAGTCGCTCTTAATAAAATACAAGAAGCCATACAAAAAGCTCAAATTTATCCACTAATCGCACAAAAAAAGCGTATGAGCGGTGTGGTAAAAGTGGAGTTTATGTGGATGAGTGATAAGACTTTAGCAGATTTAAAAATTATCCAAAGCTCAGGCTATACTCTACTTGATAAAAGTGCCTTAGAAAGCATACGCAAGGCGTCTTTAAATTTCCCAAGTTATGAGAGAAATTTAAAAATTACCCTGCCTATATCTTATGAAATTAAGAGTCTTTAAGGCTTTTTAAGGCTTGTTTAAATTCTGCTATTCTTTCGATGATTTTAGGGCTTAAGCGTAATAAAATATGCGTTTTTTCATTTGTGTAAATTTGCCCTGTTTTGAGGGCTTTTGTTTGGCTTAAAAGTGCATTTTGCGTTAAAAAAGCTTGATTTGCATTAATGCCAAGTATAAGCAAGTCGGGATTTTGCTTAAGGATAAACTCAGCCGAGATAATGGGGCGTTCTATTTGACTTTTTGGGCTTAGATTTTTAATGCCTATGAGGGTTAAAATTTCTGCCATTAAAGAATTGTCGTTAAAAGCCATAAGAGGATTATTTGAGTAAAGATAAATCGCACTTTGATTTAAAGGCTCATTTTTTAAGCTTTCAAGTCCTTTTTCAAATTCTTTTATAAGCCTTTTGCCCTCTTCATTTTTATGGGTGATTTGAGCAAGAATTTGGATATTTTTCTTAATATCATCAAAGCGATTGGCTTTTAAATAAAGGCTTTTAATGCCAAAATTTTTAAGTCCCTCTTCCAAATTTAAAGAATAAGAACTTAAAATGACTAAGCTAGGTTTTAAAGAAATGATTTTTTCTAAGGATGGGTTTGAAAAAGTGCCTACGCTTGTGAGTTTTGAGCTTTTATCGCTTGGATAAATGTTTGAGTGCTGTAAGTTCGCAATGCCTACGATTTGCTTTTCAGCATCAAGCATAAAAAGCGTTTCAATGCTAGCAGGATCAAGCACGACTAGGCGTTCTTTGGCGTTTGATATTACAAAAAGCAAAACTAAAATAAGTAAAAATTTTTTCATTGTGTCTCCTTTAAAGCTAAGATGTAAGGTTTGGAATTTTTATAGATTAATTCGCAATTTAAACCATAAATTTCTTTTAAAATCTCCTTAGTAAAAAGCTCTTTACTTGTTCCAAAATGCTTGATTTCTCCATTTTTTAAAAAGATGATTTTATCGCAAAATAAAGAGGCTAAATTTAAATCGTGTAAAATAGCTATAACGCCGATATTATCGCGTTTTATAAGCCTTTCGCATAGGCTTAAAAGCTCTATGGCGTGATTAAGATCAAGAGCAGAGGTTGGCTCATCTAAGAACAGAATTTTGGGCTTTTTAAGTAAGGCTCTAGCTAAAAGCACTTTTTGAAATTCCCCTCCACTTAAGGACAAAACGCTTCTTTGCAAAAAATTTTCTATCTTCAATTCTTTAGCAAGTGTTTCTACCTCCAAAATATCCTCTTTAGAATAAGAACTAAAGGCGTGTTTTAAATTTGTATATTTACTCATTAAAAGCACATCAATGACTTTGAGCGGGGTGTTTAATTTTGAGTTTTGTGGGACAAAACCGCAAATTTTAGCAAATTCTTTAAGACTAAAATGCTTAATATTTGTGTTAAAAAGGGCGATTTCTCCCTCTTTAAATTCCAAATTTTTAAGGATAAGGTTTAAAAGTGTGCTTTTGCCCGAGCCATTAGGTCCTAAAATGCCTATAAAAGCGTTATTTTCAAGTGCTAAATTGACATTTTTAAGCAGGGCTTTTTGATGATAGGAAAAGTTTAAATGACTAATTTTTAGCATTATAAAAACCTCCTTGCTTTTAAAGCTAAGTATAAAAACATCGGCGCTCCAAAAAAAGAGGTTAAAACTCCTATGGGAATTTGAACGGGGGCTAAAAGACTTCTTGCTAAAGTATCGCAAATGAGTAAGAAAAGTCCTCCAAGTGCCGTGCAAAGTGGGACAACAAGGGCGTTGTTATAATTTTTTATCAAAAGTCTTATGATGTGTGGCACGATAAGCCCTACAAAGGCAATAAGTCCTGTAAAAGCGACTGCAAAGGACACGGCTAAAGAAGAGACGATGAGAAGTTTGATTTTTAATTTTCTAGCATTAACGCCTAAATTTCTAGCCTCTTCATCGCCACTTAAAAGGATATTTAGCTCATTTTTATGCGCATAAAAATAAAATAAGCAAAAGATTAAAGGCAGGGTTAAAATTCCCACCCTAAGCCACGAAGCAGAGCCTATATTTCCCATAAGCCAAGCGACTATTTTAAAAGAATCTTCACCGATGAGATAGGTAAAAAACGAAGTGAAAGCTCCCAAAAAAGACGAAGTGGCTATACCTATGATAAGTAAGGTGGCTATGGAGGCTTTAGCAGAAATTTTAAATATAGCTAAAGCGAAAAAAGCCGAGCAAACAAAGCCCAAAATTCCATAATAATAATCAGGCAAGTTTAGCAAATACGCCAAAACCGCCCCAAAGGTCGCCGCAGAAGCTATGCCTATGATGTAAGGATCTGCTATGGGATTTGCAAAGATAGTTTGCGTAATCGCCCCGCTACTTGCTAAAAGCATACCGATTAAAATCGCCATAATAATGCGAGGCAAACGCCCATCGATGATGATTTGACGCATAATTTCTTCTTCGCTAAAAAGATAATGATAAAGCCTAGCAGGGCTTAAATTCTCATCTCCCAAACAAAGAGAGCTAAGACAAACAAGCACATAAGCGACGCAAAGTGCTAGGCTTAAATTTTTAAAAGATATATTTAAATTCCACATAGTAATTTCTGCCATTTCCTACTAGGTATTGGTTATTAACGCTATCTTGATAGGTGTAGTATTTTCGGTCAAAAAGATTACGAATTCCTGCTAAAACTTGTAATTTTTTGTAATGATAATTCACGCCCACATCGCTTAGAAAATAATCTTTTATCCAAGCATTTTGGCTCATTTTACCCGTTCTTTCATCGATTTTACCACCATCCTTAGCTCTTGAAAAATAGGTTAAATCAATAAAGCTTGAGAAATTTGGATTAAAAGCAAATTCCACCCCTGCTAAGGCTTTGATTTTAGAGACATAAGGAATCTTAAGTCCGTCATTAATACCCTTTGAAATTTTAGCGTCTAAATAAGTCAAGCTTTGTTTTAAAATCAAGCTTTCATCTAAAAAATTTTGGCTAAGATTTAGCTCCGCTCCCAAACGCCTTGTCTCATCGATATTATAATACTTCCAAAAAGCACCACCCTTTGCGTGTGGGTTACCAAGATATGAAATTTCATCTTTACTTAGAGTATAAAAAACGCTTAAATTAAAGCCGTAAAAATCCCACCAAAAATCGTCAATCCCAAGTTCAAAGGTGTGAAAAATTTCAGGGTCTAAGTTTGCTGAATAGTATTTTTGACTTTTTTGGTCTTTATTGACAAGTTGCGATGGGCTAGGCGAGATGAAGCCTCTTTCATATTTTGCGTAAATTTTTCCTGTGTTTGAGTATGTGAAATTTGGCGTAAGTTCAAAGGCTAGATTATGACTTGTATCATCGGTATTAAAAAATTCTTTAGTATTTTTAGGGCGTCCCATCATTATCATATTTGAGTTGTAATTTCTATTGGTATCATAAAGGCTAAATTCATATCTTGCCCCACCTGAAAGGCTGAAAAAGTCGTTAAATTCGTGAGAATCTAGCATAAAAAAGGAGTGGCTTTGCTTATCCATATCCATAAGCGTTGTCATTGTGTGGTTCATTTGCATAGGCTTGGTAAGGTTATAATGCACTATGCTTTTTCTTTTTGCGTCCTGATTGGCAAATTCATAGCCAAAGACAAAATAAGAATTATTAGCGTAATTTAGTTTATTTTTAAAATTCACTCCCATAAGCGTATCTTCAAAGCCACTACCACTTTGATACACAGGCACACTCATTCCTCTACTAGTCATAGTGGAGACATCTTTTAAATAGTGTATTTTTTGATTTTGCCAAAAAGTTTCAAGGCTAAATTCATAAAAATCGTTAAAATAATGATGATAATTTAAAGCAAGTTCAGGGCGGTTAATCTGCGTAATATTTTCACTATTTCCTTTTTGACTAGGATTATTTTGCGCTTGTTCTTTGGTAAGATAGCCGCTGCTTGTATTAAGAGTTCTAAAATAATTATAACTTAGGGTTAAATCGCCATCATCACTTACATTAATGTAGGTTTTGGTATTAAGATAATAGCCCTTTTGATTATAGCCTTCTTGATAGCCGTCTTTGTTAAAGCCTTGCAAGTCAAAGCTAAAGGCTAAATTTTCATCGATTTTTTTCGCCGCATTAAGTCCCAAATTCCCGCCAAGATGCCCCCCGTCAAAGCCTCCACCACTCACGCTAAAGGCAAGAGCATCTTTTTTTTGCTTTTTAGTGATGATGTTAATCGCACCGCCTCTTGTGCCATTTCCATATAGCACAGAGCCTCCACCTGGCACGATTTCTATACGCTCGATATTATCCAAATTCACACTTTGAAGTGGGGTTACTCCGTGAGAATTGTCAAGCACATTAATAGAGCGTCCGTCTATCATCACCTTTACAGCTATATTTGACTTAGTTCCTTGCCCTCTTAAGTCGATGTTGCGACCTAAGCCAAAATTTACAAAGTTTATCCCAGCGACCCTTTCTAAAGCTTGTTCTAGCGAAGTGTAGCCCTTATTTTGCAAGTCTTTACCCTCTATGCTAATGACATTGCGTAAATTAGAGTCCGCCTCTTGCTCAAAGCCCGAAGCACTGACAACGATTTTTTGTAAATTCACATTTTCGCTTAGCTCTTTAGCTTCTAAATTAGCTAAAAAAAGTGCGGTGAGTAAGGAAAGTTTGATGATTTTTGATTCTTGCATTTTTACTCCTAAATAAAATAAATAATGATAATGTATATCATAATAAAAGAGGCGAAAATTTAATATTTCTTAACTTAAACTTTGATAAATTTACGAAAAAATAGGAATTTAAAATTTTTTAAGTCCTTTTTAATTTGATAATTGATATTATTTTCTAAGCTATTTTATTTTGCAAAAAGAAAGGAAAAAAATGAATTACGAAAGTATTATTTCTCATATGAACGAGCATCACCGGTCAAATTTGGTGGATTTGTGTAAAAAATTTGGTGGCGTAGAAGATGTGAAAGAGGTTTTTTTAAAAAGCGTGGATTTTAACGGCTTAGACATTGTTTATAATGGGGACGAAAATTTACGCGTAGAATTTCCTAAAAAAGCCGATGAAAGCACCCTTAAAGACACTATCATCGCACTTTGTATGGGGGCAAAAAGCACGGGGGATACCAGCGGCGTGGAAAAAGAGCTAAAGGAATTTATGCTTAGTTTTAATTCTGTTTGTTTAGCGACCTTAAATAAAAAAGGCGAGGTTGTTTGCTCTTATGCGCCTTTTTTTAGCACGCAGTGGGGGAATTTCATCTATATTAGCGAGGTGAGTGAGCATTTTGCAAATATTAAAGCAAATCCAAACAATATTGAAATTATGTTTTTAGAAGATGAAAGCAAAGCCGCTTCAGTGATACTTAGAAAAAGGCTTCGTTATAGAGTGAGGGCGAGTTTTTTAGAAAGGGGCGAGGACTTTGATAGGATTTATGATGAGTTTGAGAGACAAACAGGAGGCGAGGGTGGCATTAAGACTATACGCAAAATGCTTGATTTTCACCTAGTGAAGCTTGAATTTGGCAAGGGGCGTTTTGTGAAGGGCTTTGGGGCGGCTTATGATATAGAAAATGGCACGGTTAAGCAAGTAAGCGCTAATTCTAACCCCCACAAATTCCCACATAAGCATTAAGAGCGTTATAAACGCTCATTCTAGTAAAAATTCATATTCATAGACTTTTACTTCTATCTTTTTAGCTAAGTTTTTTAGGGCGTAGTTAAGCTCTCCTAGCTTTTGCTTGTAGGCTTCATCTTGTGCTTTTTGAGGTGGGTTCATTTTGCCTTTGTCATTAAAGCCTTGAAAGTGGGCTTTGATGTCATAGAGTGCGGCGTTTGGATTGTAATTTTCCTTATCTTTTGCTTGTGTGTGGTAGTGCTTGAAAAGCTCCTTTCCTGCTTGTAGCACTTCTTTTGCTTCATCGCTAAAAATTAGCGGCTTTGTGGGGATAAAGGTAGATTCTAGCTCATCGTTAAAGAGACTTTTACTATCGGTGCTTTTAGAATCTTGCTTGATTTTACCTTGAAGAAAGTCTTGCATAAAGTGGCTTTCAAAGGCTTCCGCTGCGTTTATCTCTTTTTCGCTAAAGGGGATAAAGTGATTTATACCCTCTTTGTTTGTGATTCTATTTTTTCCGTGAAAAAGCATAAAAATAAGGCAGTCGCTATGAAACTCTGTGTCCTTTTCCCATTTTTTATTTGGGTTTAGGAATTGGTCGTTGTGATTTATCCAAGTATGTGGGATACAATGGCGGACGGAGAAATATACTGCCATAGGGATTAGATTATAATGTGTTAAATAAAAGCCTGTGCTGTGTGCGGTGATAATGAAATCTTGGCTTTTTATATTTATGTATTGCTGATTTTGAAAATCGTTGCCCCTTGTATCAAGTAGCCCAGCCCTAAAATTTTCTTCATCATCATATCGCTTAATCCACTTGTTAATGCTTTCTTTATTGTCTAGCGTTGTATAGAATCGCTTTTTCCCTAAACTCGCTCCGTTTTCATCAAAAATATCTAAAATAATGTTTTTCACTTCTTAATCCTTTAGTAAAGTGCTTAAAATTTCTTTGAATTCATCTTTGCTTATCTCATCACTTGCTACGCTTACAATTACATCTTCTAGCTTTTGGTAAAAGTCCCTTGGTGTGGCTTTGTGGTTGAGCATTATAAAGGCATCGCCGATGAGCAATGCGGTGCGTTTATTGCCATCTGCAAAGGGGTGGAATTTCACACAGGCAAACATTATATGCGTAAGCTTGTCTATAAAGCTTGGGTAATAATCATCATTTTGGATTTGTGTTAAAGCAGAATCTAAAAGAGCGATTTGCTTAGGATTTGCCCCTTTTAGTCCGCCTATTTCATCTAGCATATCATCGTGGATTTTTTGCACTTCTTGTAAGCTTAAATATCTCATTTATCTTTAAGCCTTTCAAATACTAAGCGAATCTCTGGGTCTTGTAACTTGTTTTTTAACTGCTCTCTTACACTTTCAAAATCGCTTTTAGATTCTGGCTCTTTTGTAATCTTTAAATCACTTTTTAAGCCCTTTAAGCTTTCAATCACTTGCAAAAGTTTAGAATCTACATTTTCTAATATCAAAGTCATTTTCTACTCCTTTTTTGCTTGAATTTTAGCAAAAATTCTTATGTTTTATTCCTTTTGGCTTAAATCCCATATCAAAAAGCCTATGGGGAAGTTTCCTTTGACATTATCAAAAGTATAAGCTGGAGCGATAAAGCCTTTTAGAAATTTTGCTTTAAAAGTCTTTCTAAATTTTGTGAAATTGCTAGAATTGACATATTTAAGCGTTGAAAAGGCGGCTAGGTGGCAGTGTGGAATCTCTTTATAGATTCTAAAGAAAAATTGTGCGAAAAGCTCATTACTTGCTTTTCCCATAGAATCTTTGTAGCGTTCATAGGTGGCATTGCCTAAGGCTACGCCATCTTTATTTTTGCCTGTGCCTGCTGGTGTCGTGCCTGAAGTGGCTTCCGCATAGGGTGGATTGATGAAAATAATAAGCTTTTTGCGTTTTGCCTCATGTTTTAGAATCTCTTGCAGGGATTTTGGGACTTTGGATTTTTGACATTTTTCGCACTTTTCGTCTGCGAAATTTAAGCCCTCTTTTTGATGTTTTTCACAAATTGTGTCAAAAAACTCATCGTTTAAAAAGTCAAATTGAAAAATATGCTTTGGCAGTAGGTGCAGAGCATTTTCACTTGATAATTCTTGCATAATCTCTACATCGGCTTTATCTAAGGTAGAGGCATAGAGTCTGTGAGATTCTGTAAGGTTTGTGAGTAGATTGCCCGTCCCTGCGGCACAATCCCATATATAATACTCGCTTTGATAGTTTTCACCTAGTGCTTTTTCTAGGTAACTCCTCGCTTTGCTAACCCAAATTTGCGGGGTGAAAAATGCGCCCTTTCGTTCTCTAATATCGCTAGGCACTAGCAAATCTCGCCTATCTATAATGTAGCTCCAATACTCTTCTTTTGGTGGGCGTTCATAGAGATTCCAAAAGGCTGTGTGGGCTTTTTGATTATCATTAAAACTTGCGGTATCTTTTTGCTGTGTCCCCATAAATGTGGTGGTTTTATTAAACTCATAATGCGTTTGTTTTAGCACGACAAAGAGTTTGTCTAGTAGGCTTTGATTTTCAGCACTTAGTAAATCTGCTAGATAGAAATCTGCGTCTAAAATCCCTGCGTTTTTAGCGAGATTCCAATCAATGCCAATGCTTGGGGCTACGCTTGTAAGCCACTTTTGATAAATGGTAGTGAAGTTGTTTTTGGTTATGGGGATTTTGGCGATGTTTTCGTTATTTAGCGTGAAATTTGCTTGTATGAAAGATTGTAATTCTTTATAGTCGCTTTTGAAGCTAAATTGCAATTTTTTAGATTCTAAAAGTTCTTTTGTCTTGGTGTGGAGTGTTTTAAACTCTTTTGTATCGTGGTTGCTTGGGGTTACATTCCAATTAAAGTCATTTTGTGTGAAGATAGAATCTAGCTCGTGGTAGGGGATAAAGGCTATTTTCTCACAATCAAAAGCTCCTAAGAAAATGGGCGGGAGATTGTTTTCATAGGTTTTTTCCTTGCCTATGGTTAGGATTAGCTGGATAAAAGATTCTATAATATCGGCTTTATTGCCCCTTTTGGCTTCTGCCCACAAAAAGTTTATAGGCTGAAAAAGTGTCTTTGCGTTGTAGCTTATACAAAAATCAATCCGCCCTAGAATCTGCGTGGAATCTAGAGTTTTTAAAAGGGCTTTTTGCTCTTTGTCTAGCTTTACAATTTCACTTTGTGGATTTGGGCTGAAAAAATCCGCCGCGACTTTGCTTTTAAGCTCTTCTTCAGGGAGGTTTAGGGGATACATTAAAAGTCCTTATTTGAAATGCGAAAGTTTAGCATTTTAGTTTAAATAGGCGTTTTTGCTTGATAGGCTTAAAATTATTTTTAATTTTGTTAAGATTTTTCATTATAATTACAAATAACTTATTTTAAGGCTTACAAAGTGAAAAGAATAGACAAAAAAGAAGCGCTTGATTTGCTTCAAAACGCTACTTTAGCGGAGCTTGGCGCTATGGCTTATGAGAGAAAATTAGAGCTTCACCCTGAAAAAATCACCACCTTTGTCGTGGATAGAAATATCAATTATACCAATGTCTGCTGCATCGATTGCGATTTTTGTGCGTTTTACAGGCACGCTAAGGACAAGGACGCCTACATTTTGAGCTATGAGGAAATTGGCAAAAAGATAGAGGAGCTTGAAGCCATCGGTGGGACACAAATTCTCTTTCAAGGCGGAGTGCATCCTAAGCTTAAAATCGAATGGTATGAAGATTTAGTCGAGTGGATAAGTAAGCATTACCCAAATATCACGGTGCACGGCTTTTCGGCGGTAGAAATTGCCTATATTGCTAAAATTTCTAAGATAAGTATAAAAGAGGTTTTAAAAAGACTTCAAGCAAAAGGGCTTTTCTCCATACCCGGAGCGGGGGCTGAGGTGCTAAGTGATAGGGTGCGAGATGAGATAGCTCCACATAAATGCGACACTAAAACTTGGCTTGAAGTGCATAAAAGCGCCCATCAAATAGGCATGAAAAGCACGGCTACGATGATGTTTGGCACGGTGGAAAATGATGAGGAATTGATTGATCATTTTGAGCATTTAAGAAAATTGCAAGATGAAACGGGCGGCTTTAGGGCGTTTATTTTATGGAGTTTTCAAAGTGAAAATACGAAATTAAAACTTAAGCACCCTGAAATTTTAAAGCAAAGCTCTAATAAATATTTAAGATTACTCGCACTTGCGAGGCTTTATTTGGACAATTTTAAAAATTTACAAAGCTCTTGGGTAACGCAAGGCTCACTCATTGGGCAGCTCGCTTTGAAATTTGGCGCCAATGACTTAGGCTCTACGATGATGGAGGAAAATGTCGTTTCAGCCGCAGGGGCAAGTTATAAAATGAATCAAGATGAGATGATAAGGCTTATTAGAAGTCTTGGGGAAAAGCCGGCTAAACGCAATACAGCTTATGAAATTTTGGAGAGATTTTAATGCAGTATTTAGAGAGCAAGGGTGTAAAAGTCCCTTTCATTTTTGAGAAAAATAGCGATTTTCCTATTATATTTTTTCGTCTTGTTTTTAGAAATTGTGGGCGCAGTTTTGACGAGGTGGCTGGGGTGGCAAGCATGTTTGCGAGGATTTTAAACGAAGGCGTGAGCGATAAATTTTTTAAGGATTTGGAATTTAGAGCGATAAATTTGGAAGCCAGTAGCGGTTTTGAGAATTTAGAGCTCAGTTTTTCTTGTTTGAAAGAGCATAAAAACTATGCCTTTAAAGCTCTTGCAAATTTACTTCAAAATCCTCGTTTTGAGGAAAAAACCCTGCAAAGACTTAAAATTAACGCACTTGGAGAGCTTGCAAATTTGCAAAATGACTATGATGATGTAGCTAAAAAGCTTCTTAATCGCACAATTTTTAAGGAAAAAGAATTTCAAAGTGCTAATGAGGGCGATGAAACAAGCATTAAAGCCATAAATTTAGAGCATTTAAAAGCTTTTTATAAGCATTTTTTTCATCTTAATAATGCAGCGGTGGTTTTGGGAGGGGCTTTAGAGGAGGAAGAGGCACGAAATTTAAGCTTAACTTTACTCAAAAACTTAGAAAAGGGTAAGCAAAGCCTACAAAAACGCTACGAGCTTAAGAGCAAAATTCAAGATGAGATTTTGCAAAAACCTAGCGAGCAAGCCTATATTTATTTTGCTGCGCCTTTTAAGGCTAGTTTTAAAGATGAGGATTTGCACTTGGCTAAAATCGCCCTTTTTATCTTAGGGCAGGGGGGATTTGGTTCGAGGATTATGGAGGAAATTCGCGTCAAAAGAGGACTTGCCTATTCAGCTTATGCGAGTTTAGATATGTGTAATTCTTATAGCCGTGTTTTTGGCTATTTGCAAACACAAAATGAAAACGCAAAAGAGGCTAAAGAGGTTGTTAGGCAAATTTTTAGCGATTTTATTCAAAAGGGTGTGAGTGAAGAAGAATTAAAACAGGCTAAAAATTTCATACTTGGAAGCACGCCTTTGCGTTATGAAAGTCTTAGCAAAAGGCTTTCTATCGCCTTTGCGGAATTTTATCAAGGTTTAAAAATCGGTGCTTTTAAAGAGGAGCTTGACAAAATCGAAAAGGCAAATTTAAAGGAGCTTAACGCCTACATTAAAAAGCATAATGAAATTTTAAATTTAAGCTTTGTAAGCGTGCAAAATGAAAGTTAAAGAAAGTGATTTAGAGCTTTTTAAAAAATTGAAAATCAAAAGTGCCATTGATTTAGCTCTTATTTTACCGAAGAAGATAGAAAATTTAAATCTCACTCCACAGCCTTTAGAAAATGAAAATTGTGTGCAAGAATTACGCATTGTATCACAGAATTTTAGAGCAAATACCCTTTTAATAAAGGCTTATTGTGAGGCTTGGGGGGTTAATGTTAGCTTAGTTTTTTTTCATTTTAATAAATGGCATATGGGAATTTTTAAGGTAGGTGCGACTCTACTTTTGAGTGGAAAACTGGGCTTTTTTAATCAGTCTTGGCAATTTTATAATCCTAAAATCATCAAAAAAGCAGGAATTTTCGAGCCTAAGTATCAAATTTCTGGTATCAAAGATAGTAAAATTCAAAGTCTTATTGAAACTTATGTGAGTTATGAAAATCTAAAAGAAAGTGGCATAGCGGACAAATTTATCTTTTTGCTTTTAAATTTACACGCTTATAATGCAAAAAGTTTTGAGCTGTTTAAGAATTTGGAGCATTTTTTGGAGGATTTAAAATATATTGAAATTTATAATTTTTTGAAAAGGCTTAAAAATAAGAAAAATCATTTTAACGCTTATGAAATCAAACTTTTTGATATTAAAGAGTGGCTTTTAACTTTGCCTTTTAATCCCACAAAAGACCAGCTTAATGCTATAAGGGACATTAGGGAGGATTTACGCTCAAATTTAGCTAAAAGACGCGTGATAATGGGCGATGTGGGCTGTGGGAAAACTCTTGTTTTACTTGCGGCGGCTTTAAGTGTGTATCCTAAACAAGCCTTATTAATGGCACCTACTAGCATTTTAGCGGGGCAGCTTTTTGAGGAGGCACAAAAATTATTGCCTGATTTTTTACAAATTCTTTTTATAAAGGGAGGTAAAAAGGAAAAAAATTTAAAAGAGCAAATTCAAAACGCTCATTTAATTATAGGCACACACGCACTCGTTTATGAAGAGGGTTTTAAAGCGGTTTTAGTGATGATAGATGAGCAGCACCGCTTTGGCTCAAATCAAAGGCAAAAAATCAGCACCCTTGCAAGTAAGGAGGGCTTAAATCCTCACTTTATACAATTTTCCGCCACGCCCATACCACGCACTTTAAGTATGATACAATCAGAGCTTTTAAATTTCAGCTTTATTAAGCAAATGCCTTTTAAAAAGGAGATTAGCACTTATTGCGTTCAAAATGAGGACTTTGCTAAAATCAAGGCTAAAATTGACGAAGAAATCGCTCAAAATCATCAAATAATTATCATCTATCCTCTTGTGAGTGAAAGCGAGAAAATCCCCTACCTCTCGCTTGATGAAGCAAGAATTTATTGGCAAAAGCATTATAAAAATGTCTTTGTAACGCACGGAAAAGATAAAGAAAAAGATAAGATTTTGCAGGAATTTAAAGAAAAGGGCGATATTTTACTTAGCACGACCGTTGTGGAAGTAGGCATTTCCCTGCCACGCCTTAGCACCATCATCATCGTGGGGGCTGAGAGGCTGGGGCTTGCGACCCTGCATCAGCTTAGAGGTCGCGTGGGTCGGGTAGGACTTAAGAGCTTTTGCTATCTTTACACCAAGCTTAAGGAAATCCCGCCGCGCCTTTTGGAATTTGCCGGCACTTTGGACGGCTTTAAAATCGCCGAGCTTGATTTAAAAAACCGCCTAAGCGGAGATTTGCTAGATGGCTATATCCAGCACGGCAATGAGTTTAAATTCTTTGACTTTGCAAATGATGAGGCGATTTTGGCTAGAGTGAAAGAGGATTTAGGTTAAATAATTTGCGTTATAATTTTTCACTTTAAGAAAAGGATAAAAAATGAGATTTTTTCTTTCTCCTCCGCATATGGGAGGTAATGAGCTAAAATATATCGATGAGGTTTTTAAGAGTAATTATATTGCGCCTTTGGGCGAATTTGTGAATCGTTTTGAAGAAAGCATTAAAGACTATACTAAAGCTCCTTACGCTCTTGCACTAAATTCGGGCTCATCGGCTTTACATTTAGCCTTAAGAGTGGCGGGAGTGGGGCAAGGCGATGTGGTTTTAGCCTCTTCTTTTACCTTTATCGCTTCGGTTGCACCGATTTATTATCTTAAGGCAAAGCCTGTTTTTATTGATTGTGATGAAACTTTAAATTTGGATACCAAGCTATTAAAACAAGCGATACAAGAGAGTGAAAAGAAACCTAAAGCCCTTGTTTTGACACATCTTTATGGAAATGCGGCAAAAATTAAGCAAATCGCACAAATTTGCAAGGAAAATAATATCATCTTAATCGAAGACGCCGCAGAGGCTTTAGGAAGCTTTTATGAGGGGCAGGCTTTAGGGACTTTTGGGGATTTTGGGGTCTATTCTTTTAATGGCAATAAAATCATCACAACTTCAGGTGGCGGTATGCTCGTGGGTAAAGACAAGGTTTTAATGGAAAAAGCGAGATTTTACAGCACACAGGCGAGGGAAAATTGCCTACATTATGAGCATTTAGACTATGGGTATAATTATAGGCTTAGTAATGTTTTAGGAGCTATTGGCGTAGCACAAATGGAAGTTTTAGAGCAAAGAGTGCTTAAAAAGCGTGAAATTTATGAGTGGTATAAGGAATTTTTAGCAGAAAAATTTAACTTTTTAGATGAGCTTGAAAACTCAAGATCTAATAGGTGGCTTAGTACGGCTTTGATAGATTTTAATAAAAATGAACTTTTTGCAAAAAATGAATGCGTTAAAAGTGGAGCGAAAGAACTGCCTTTACACCCTAAAATCGCAAAGCTTATTAAGGATTTGCAAGGCGCACAAATCGAAACGCGTCCTTTATGGAAAGCTATGCACGCACAAGGAGTTTTTAAGAGCGAAAAGGCGTATTTAAATGGCAATGCCGAGCTTTTTTTCAAAAAGGGCATTTGTCTTCCAAGTGGCACGGCTATGACTAAGGACGAAGTGCGTGAAGTGGCAGAGCTTATTTTAAAGAGTGTGAGATGAATTTAGCTAAAAATAAACGCCTTATTTTCTTTTTAAGTTGTGATGTTATTTTAATTGTTTTAAGCATTTTTTTAGCTTTTGAATTGAGATTTAGCGGCGAAATTCCTAAAAGTTTTTATATGGGTATGATAAAAGCTGGACTTTTGCTTTTGGTGCTTAAGATAGTTTTTTTATTTGCCTTTCGAATTTATAAGGTGGCTTGGAGATTTTTTTCTTTAGGGGAGGCGAGAAAGATTTTTTTCGCCCTTGCTTTAGCGGAACTTGTTTTTTTAATGATATTTTATTTTTATCCTAGTTTTTTTAATCCTTTTCCAAGAAGTGTTGTAGGGATTGATTTTGTGCTTTCTTATATGTTTATCGGCACTTTGCGAATTTCAAAAAGAATGCTTGTAGACTTTAAACCCTCACGCCTTAAAGATGAACTTAGCCCTTGTATAGTCGTAGGTGCGACTTCTAAGGCGCTGCATCTTTTAAAGGGAGCTAAAGAGGGAAGTTTGGGACTTTTTCCTGTGGCTGTTGTCGATGGTAGAAAAGAGCTTATAGGAACTTATTGTGATAAATTTGTCGTTAAAGAAAAAGGCGAAATTAAAAAATTTGTAGATGAGGGCGTTAAAACGGCTATTATTGCTTTAAAGCTTGAAAGAGAGGAGCTTAAAGAGCTTTTTGAAGAGCTTGTTGGCTATGGCATTAGCGATGTGAAAATCTTTTCTTTTACCAATAATGAAGCAAGAGACATTAGCATAGAGGATTTGTTAGCTAGAAAACCTAAAGATTTAGACAATGTAGTCGTGGCGGAATTTTTAAAAGATAAGGTCGTCTTAGTCAGTGGTGCGGGAGGCACGATAGGAAGTGAGCTTTGTAGGCAGTGCATTAAATTTGGTGCGAAGCATTTAATTATGCTTGATCATAGCGAATATAATCTTTATCAAATTAATGAAAATTTAAGCAAATATAAAGAAAAAATCACACCGATTTTATTAAGCATTTTAGACCAAAAGGCACTTGATGAGCTTTTAAGACAGATGAAGCCAGATCTTATTTTACACGCCGCAGCCTACAAGCATGTCCCACTTTGTGAGCAAAATCCTCACTCTGCTGTAATCAATAATATTTTAGGCACACAAATTTTAGTTGATTGTGCTAAGAAAAATGGCGTGAAAAAATTTGTGATGATAAGCACAGATAAAGCCGTTCGACCGACTAGTATTATGGGCTGTTCGAAAAGGGTTTGTGAGCTTTATACTTTGGGACTTTCTAGCGAGGAATTTGAAGTGGCTTGTGTGCGTTTTGGCAATGTTTTAGGCTCAAGTGGGAGCGTTATCCCTAAATTTAAAGCACAAATTGCTGCCAATGAGCCTTTAAGCTTGACCCATCCTGATATAGTGCGTTATTTTATGCTTGTTGATGAGGCGGTGCAGCTTGTTTTGCAAGCAGGAGCTATTGCTAAAGGTGGGGAGCTTTTTGTTTTAGATATGGGTGAGCCTGTAAAGATTATGGATTTAGCTAAAAAGATGCTTTTATTATCTAACCGAACGGATTTAGAGATTAAAATCACGGGACTTAGAAAGGGCGAAAAGCTTTTTGAAGAATTGCTTATTGACGAAAATGACGCTAAAACGCAGTATGAAAGCATTTTTGTAGCCAAAAATGAAAAAGTAAATTTAAGCCTTTTAAAAGAGCAAATTGCCAAACTCATCAAAAGCGAAGAACCTGAAGAAATCGCTAAGATTTTACAAGAAATTGTGCCTGAATTTAAGCATAATAAAGAAGGAAATGTATGCTAATCAAAGATATTCAAAAATTTGAGGATAACCGCTATAAAGCAAGGGCTTATATGAGTTATATACTCATAAGAAATTTGCCTGATAGGCTGCCAAATATCCATCTAGAAAGCGTTAGAGAGGCACTAGATAAAATCGCTCACGATGTTTCTGCCTTTGATGCTTTGTATATTTTGGATAATTCAGGAACACAAATAGAAAATGCCATAACTTTAGAAAAAAAATATGAGCAAGGAGCGGGAGAGGATAGGAGTTCTAAGGCTTATTTTTATAGAGCAGTGAAGCTTAAGCGTTGCATTTTAAGCGATCCTTACCCATCTATTTTAAATAATGAGCTTTGCGTTACTGCTTCTATGCCTATTTACGATAATAGGGAAAATTTGCTTTTTGTCGTTTGTATTGATATTAAATTAAGGGATATTTTAAAGCTTATTCAAGCGAGTAATTTTGAATTTGGCTTTTTACAATTTAGTCGTCTTGTGTATTTTTGCTTTGCGAGTGTGCTTTTTGTCATCACTTGTTTTTTGTTTCAAAAGGGCTTTTTAAGTCTTTTTTATTATCACAGTGTCGATATACAAAAAATCTTTGAAAGCACGATAGCCATTACCCTAGCTTTGGCTATTTTTGATTTGGCTAAGACCATTATAGAAGAAGAGGTTCTTGGTAAAAGTCGCAAGGAAAAAACAGGCATTCAAAAAACTATGGTAAGGTTTTTAGGAAGCATTATCATTGCTTTAGCTATTGAAGCTTTGATGTTGGTATTTAAACTTGCGGTTGGGGATTTATCGCAAATGGTTTATGTGATTTATCTTATTTGTGGGGTTACTTTGCTCTTAGCTGGGCTTAGTGTGTATATTTTTGCTGTAAAATATAAAAATAATAATGTTTTAGAGACAGATTAAATAAAAATATAAGCAAATAATGGTATAATTTCGCTTTACATTTTTGGTTTATAAATATGAGAACTTTGAAAGGAAGAAGCCGTGAAATTACTTGTTGTCGATGATAGCTCTACTATGAGAAGGATTATTAAAAACACTTTGACAAGATTGGGGCATAATGATGTTCTTGAAGCTGAACATGGAGTTGAAGCTTGGGACTTACTTGAGAAAAATGACGATGTTAAGGTCTTAATTACGGATTGGAATATGCCAGAGATGAATGGACTTGACCTTGTTAAAAAAGTAAGAGCTGAGAAAAAATATGAAGATATGCCTATTATTATGGTAACGACTGAAGGTGGCAAGGCTGAAGTTATTACAGCTTTAAAGGCTGGGGTAAATAACTACATCGTTAAGCCTTTTACACCTCAAGTTTTAAAAGAAAAGCTTGAGGATGTTTTGGGTGTAGGAAGTGATACTGCGGCTGAGTAAATTTCATTTTTTTGAAGATGGAAAAATTTTACTACGAGTTGTTTTTTAAGATAGATGAGCCTTATAAGGATTTAGTGCTTGACTTTGTTTTTGATTTGGGAGTTGAGGCGGTAGAAGAAAAAGATAAAGGCTTTTATATACGCTCAAGCGAAGAGTTAGACGAGATAGCTTGGGCTTTAGAACTTTTTTGCGAAAAGCTTTCGCATTTAAAAAATCATTCTTTGAATTTTGATTTTGCTCTTGAAAAAAGAGAAAATAAAGACTGGATAGAAGAATATAAAAAGGGCATTGAGCCTATTTTGATTGATCAAATTTATATCCATACTACTTGGCAAAAGGCTAAAAAAGGTTTTTTAAACATACAAATTAATCCTGCTCTAGCCTTTGGTTCTGGACATCACGAAAGCACCCATTCTTGCATAGAGCTTTTGCAAAAATTTGCGAAAAAGGATATGAAAGCTTTAGATTTAGGGTGCGGAAGCGGAATTTTGGCTATTATCTTGGCTAAATTCGGTTTAAGAGTTGATATTTGTGATACAGATGAGTTAGCCTTAAAAAGTGCTTTAAATAATGCAAAGCTTAACAATGTGAGCTTTTGTAATGCTTGGCAAGGCTCCTTAGATAAGGCTAAAGAAAAATATGATTTCATTGTAGCAAATATTATAGCTGATGTTATTTTAATTTTGGAAAAGGACATGAAAAATTGTTTAGAGGAAAATGCTATACTTATTTTATCTGGGATTTTAGACAAATATGAAGCTAGAATTAAGGATAAATTTAAAGATTTAAGCCTCATTTGTGAGCTTAGAAAAAATGAATGGCTAAGCTTAGTTTATAAAAAGGAAAAAAATGAACGAAAATAATAAAAATAATAATACTCCGCAAAATAATAATTTTTTTAACAAAAATCCCATCTTTGTTTTTGCTATCTTTGCGATAGTTATGGTTGTCGTATTTAAAAGTTTTTTTGATGGAGGAACTAGTTCTTTTGGTGGGAATTTAAGCGGTAGTGAGGTAAGTAAAAATGTGCCTTATTCCGAGCTTAAAAAGCTGATTGAGAGCGGTCAAATTAGTCAAGTTAGTATAGGGCAGAGCACTATTAAAGCTGTTTCTAGTGCAAATAATACCATTTACAATGCAAAAAAGGTCAATGACGCCGAATTGGTCAAATTGCTCGATAGTAAAAATATTGCTTATGGAGCTTATTCTGAAACAAATTGGTTTACAGATATGATTTTTTCTTGGGTTTTGCCTGTTTTTATCTTTTTTGCGATTTGGATGTTTTTAGCTTCTAGAATGCAAAAGAATATGGGAAGTTCAATTTTAGGTATAGGGAGTTCAAAAAAGCTTGTTAATTCTGAAAAGCCTAAGGTTAAATTTGCCGATGTGGCTGGGGTTGAGGAAGCTAAAGAGGAGGTTAAGGAAATAGTAGATTTTCTCAAATATCCTGAGCGTTATATTAAGCTTGGAGCAAAAATTCCAAAAGGACTTTTACTTGTGGGACCTCCCGGAACGGGTAAGACGCTTTTAGCTAAGGCTGTAGCAGGTGAGGCTGATGTGCCGTTTTTTAGCGTTTCTGGCTCTTCTTTTATAGAAATGTTTGTTGGAGTGGGTGCTTCTAGGGTAAGAGATTTGTTTGAAAATGCAAAAAAAGAAGCACCTGCCATAGTTTTCATCGATGAAATTGATGCCATAGGAAAAAGTCGTGCGGCAAATGGCTTAATGGGCGGTAATGATGAAAGAGAACAAACGCTTAATCAACTCTTAGCAGAAATGGACGGCTTTGGCACAGAAAGCTCTCCTGTTATTGTCCTAGCAGCGACTAATCGCCCTGAAGTTTTAGATGCGGCTTTACTTAGACCGGGTCGTTTTGATAGGCAAGTTTTAGTAGATAAGCCTGATTTTAAGGGGCGTTGTGAAATATTAAAAGTGCATATGAAAGATGTGAAAATTTCACCTAAGGTCAAAGTCGAAGAGGTGGGAAGACTTACGGCTGGTTTGGCTGGGGCTGATTTGGCAAATATTATTAACGAAGCAGCTCTTTTAGCAGGACGCGATGGGAAAAAATTTGTTGAGCAAGATGATTTGGTTGAGGCAGTGGAAAGGGCTATTGCGGGACTTGAGAAAAAATCACGCCGCATTAATGATAAGGAGAAAAAAATCGTAACTTACCACGAATGCGGACACGCCCTTATTGCAGAAACGACAAAGGGTGCAAAAAGAGTGAGTAAGGTTTCAGTCATCCCTAGGGGTTTGGCGGCACTTGGTTATACGCTTAATACTCCTGAAGAAAACAAATTCCTTATGCAAAGACACGAATTAATTGCTGAAGTCGATGTGCTTTTGGGTGGGCGCGCCGCTGAAGAGGTTTTCATAGGCGAAATTTCCACAGGTGCTAGCAATGACTTAGAAAGAGCGACCGATATCATTAAAGCTATGATTTCTATGTATGGTATGAGTGAAATTGCTGGACTTATGGTGCTTGAAAAGCAAAGAAATACCTTTTTAACAGGCGGTCAAAGCATTAAGGACTATTCGGAAAAAATGGCAGAATCTTTAGATGACTATGTGAAAAAGACTTTAGACGAGCGTTATGCTGATGTGAAGCAAACGCTAAATATCTACAAAGGTGCTATTGAAACTATGGTGAGTGCTTTGTATGAGGAGGAGACCATAGAGGGTGCTAAGGTGCGTGAGATTATTAAAGAATTTGAAGAGCAAAATGCCCTACCGACACGCTTGCAGATAGAAGAAAAAAAAGAAGAGCAATGAGTCGTTTTGTAGCAAGGGAAGGTTGGGTAATTATTTTTATTACCTTACTTTCATTATTATTGCTTTGGGCATTTTGGCATTTTTCTTTTATCATTTTTTTGTTTCTTTTGGCACTTTTATTTTTATTTAGGGCTTCGAAACTAAATTTAGTATGTGTTGATGAAAAAGCTATTTTAGCACCGATTGACGGGAGAATTACGCGTATTGAAAATGTATATTATGAAGATTTTGGTGAGTGCTTAGAAATCAATATTAAAAATGCTTTCTATCATTGTGGAAATTTAAATACGCCGATAAAAATGCGACTTGAAAAACTAACCTTAAGGCATGGACTTTTTTTATGCAGTGAGCTTGAGGTCGCTAAAAAGATGAATGAAAGAATGATAATCCGTGCTTTTGCAGGAGATAAAAATATTATAATGCGAATTTGTGCGGGTTCTTTGGATAGAAAATTAAAACTTATAAATAATCCACATCATCTAAATGCGGGTGATAAAATGGGCTTTTTACTCAATGGTTCTGTAAGCTTACTTTTGCCAAAAGATACAAGAGTGCATGTAGGCTTAAATGATGAGATTAAAGCAGGTTCGCTTCTTGCTTATCTTTCCTAAGGTTTAAAAATGAATCATAAACCCCAACTCATTTACATCTTGCCTAATCTTTTCACTGCCGCTTCGGCTTTTTTGGGTGTTATTTCGATTATTTCTTCGATACATGGCGATTTTTATAAGGCTTTGATTTATATTATTTTATCTTTACTTTTCGATGGGCTTGACGGACGCATAGCAAGACTTACCAATACAACTTCTAAATTTGGAGTAGAGTTTGATTCTTTAGCTGATTTGGTGGCGTTTGGAGTCGCCCCTGCTGTGCTTTTTTATACGAGTATAGGGGTTTATTATGGCAAATTTGGCTCTTTGGTTGCGGCGTTTTTTGTCGTTTTTGGAGCAATTAGATTGGCGCGTTTTAATGTAACCACAGGCACTTATGAGCCTTCCGTTTTTATAGGACTTCCCATACCAACGGCAGCGATTGTAAGTGCGATTTATACTTATACTTATTTAAGTTATGATTTTTTGAAGGCTTATGGGCTTTTATTTGTGATTTTGCAAGCGATTTTGGGAATTTTAATGGTAAGTAATATACGCTACCCAAGCTTTAAAAAGCTTAATTTCAACCGCTCCAGCGTTTTAAAAGTGCTAGTTTTCTTAATGATACTTTTTTCTTTTTTATATCTGTATCCTTTAGAAAGCTTGGTAATTTTGGCTAGTTTATATGTGATGTATGGAATTTTACGCTTTTTTTTGACCTTTTTTGGAGTGAGAAAGAAAACTAAAGGCTAGGAGTAAAAATCTTTAAGTTCTTCAAGCTCTTGTTTGCTAAAACCAGCTTTAAGTCTTGCTTCATCATTGAGCTTTTTACCAGCTAGGTTAAATTCCTTAAATTGCCTACAAAGACTTAAATAATCATCTCTCTCATCTTTAGCAAAATTCCACCAAAAATCGCCTTTTTTAACATGTATAATTTCTTCTTCTAAAATGATTTGTAAAATTTCTTCCAAAAAGGGCTTAATGCTATGATTTGAATTTTGAATTTTTTTAAGGACAAAAGGATTTGCGTCAAGTCCCTTAGCCTCAAGACCTCTATGCACCACGCCCATTCTATATTTGAGTGAATTTTTAGTCGCTTTTAAAGCATCTTCTAAATTCTCGTGAGCTTCAAAAGAGCCATATTCAAAGTTAAGTTCCTCTAAAGCCCTATTTAAAAGTTTAAAATGCCTCATTTCATCTTTTGCGACTTCAAGCCAGTCTTTATAAAATTTCAAGGGTAAATTTTTAAAACGATAGCTCGCGTCTAAAGCCAAATTAATAGCGCTAAATTCTATATGTGCGATCGAGTGGATAATCTTTGCTAAAGCCTGTGTGCTATTTGTGCTTTTGGGGCGGCGTATGCGAGTGGGATGTAAAATTTTGATTTTTTCATAAGTATTATTTTGAAAAATAGCAAAATGTTCGTGATTAAAGATCAAATTTTCTTTTTGAAATTCTTCGTAAAAATTATCAAAAAGTTCAAATTTAAGCTTTAAATTTTTTTCATATAAAATTTTTTCTAATTCACTAAAAAATTCTTTTTTCATCTTCGCTTCTTTTTAAAATCTTTTTTTCATAGATAAGTTTAGCCCTAATTTCGTTAAAAAAGGCTTTGAGAAAGATATTTTCTGCTTAAAATAGATAAATTTGGCTTTACATTTATTTGTTGAAATTATTTTAATGACGAGTTTAAATGAATAAAAAGATTAGTAAAATACTCAAAATATCGTAAAAAAAAAAGAAAGTTATTTTTATATTTGTGCTAGAATTTATCCTTGAAATTTTTGCAAAGGATAAATAATGCTAAGTGAAGAAGAAAAAAGAATTATCATAGACAAAGGAACGGAAGCGCCTTTTAGTGGAGAGTATAATGATTTTTTTGAAGAGGGCGTGTATCTTTGTAAGCAATGTGGAGCAAAACTTTATGAATCTACGCATAAATTTAAGTCGCATTGTGGTTGGCCTAGTTTTGATGATGAGATTAATGGTGCTATTAAAAAAGAACCTGATAAAGATGGAGTTAGAACTGAAATTTTGTGTGCGAATTGCAATGCACATTTGGGACATATTTTCAAAAATGAGGGTTTTACGCCTAAAAATGTGAGGCATTGTGTCAATTCTTTATCGCTGAAATTTGTGAAAAAATGATGTTTGCGAATATAGAAAACGAATTTTACCTTATGTTTTTCGCGGCCATTACTATACTTGCTGTACTAAATCCTTTTGGAAATTTGACGCAGTTTTTGGCTATGAGTGAGGGTTTGCCCCTCAAACTTAGAAAAAAGCTTTTTGCGACTATACTCTATACTGCTTTTATTATTGTCTTAGTTTTTTTGTTTTCAGGCTCTTTTTTTATGAGTTATGTTTTTCGTGTGGATTTGAACGATTTGCGAATTGCTGGGGGTTTGATACTTATTATAATGGCAGTTAAAAATTTACTTTTTTCGACTAAATTGGCAACGCAGGATTTCTCACATTATCAAGAATTTGACGAAAAAGAGCTTTTAAGACGCAGTCTTATCCCTATGGCTTTTCCTATGCTAGTGGGTCCGGGGACTTTGGCTAGTGTAGTTGTAATCGCTGAAGATGGCGGAATTAAAGTTGCTTTGGGTGCTGTTTTGATGGCTTTTTTATTTATGGCGATTTTATTTTATTATGCGGCGACAATTGAAAAAATCGTAGGAAAGCTTATCTTGCATGTATTTTCACGCATTGCTCAAGTTTTCATCGTGGCTATGGGCGTTAAAATGATGATAGTTGGGATTAAAGGAATTTTTGGTTTAAGTTAAATTTTTTTAAATTCTCATACTCGCTTGGAGTCCCGCAAAATAAAATTTGATTTAAATCGATTAATTCATATCTTATATCGGCATTTTGGGAAATTAAAGCATTATACATAGGAGCGATGTAAAATTCGCCCTTTTCAAGTTTATTTTTTTCTTGCATTGTCTTAAAAATGCTTAAAAATTCTTCACTTTTTCTAAAATAATAAAGCCCACTACTACACAATGATGAAATGCGTTCTTTTTCTGCTGTTTTAGCGACTTTGCAAAGTTTTTCATCGCTAGTTTTTACGAAGCTCCACTGCTCTCCCTCACCCTTAAAAACCTCCAAATAGCCATCAATCTTATCTAAATCAAAATTTTGTGGGAGGCGAAAATTGGGGCGTAGGGTGTCGATATTAAAAATCAAAATATTATCTTTAATGCTCATTTTTTCAAGTCCAAGTGCGACTGTATGTGCCTGTCCTAGTGTGGGGCTATCAAGCTTTAGGCTTTGATAATTTTTAAGATTAAGTTTTTGACACTCTTGTTTGATAAATTCTTTTGTATGATGAATATCTCTATAAATGAATAAAAAATGACTTGTCTTAAAATACGCCCTAAAGCCTTCTAAAACCCACGAAAACACGCTTCTTTCTTCTAAATTTAGCATATATTTAGGTAGGGTATAACCCATCTTACTAAAGCGTGAGCTAAGCCCAGCCATAGGAAAAATAATAGTCACCTTTCTTCCTTTAATAAATCATAAATTCGATAAGCGTTTGCTAAGAAAGCATTTTGCCTTTTTGCGTCATCATTGTGAAGTGGTAACATTGACAAAAAAAGATGTAAAGTAAGCGTCATAAGGGCTTTGTCGATCTTAAAAATTTCTTTGAAAGTATTTTGAATCGCTATAATATTCTCATTAATTTCAAGCTTAAAACTAAGATTATAATCTTTTAATTCACATTCATAAAAGCCAGCTATTATAAAATCATAAAGCCCTAAAACAGAGTGGGTTAGCTTGGCTAAATCGTAATTTTTATCTCCAAAAATGCTGATTTTCCCATCAAAATCCAATCCTCTTGGATCATAGGTTTTAATTAAGCTGCCTCTAAAATCATACATTATATTAGAAAAGCAAAAATCGCCGTGTATGAGGCTAAATTCTTTTATGCTTGGCAAAAATTCGCTAGTTTGCTTGATAAGTTCATTAAGAGAGGGCTGTGGGGTGTGATTTAGAATAAAGGGCTTATTAAGGTCTATATTTCTTTGCTTGGCAAATTCTTTAAGTCTTGATAAAGTTTTTTCTTGATAATTAAAATTGAGTTTATCTTCACTCTTAAAAGTGTCGCAAATGTTTAAAAAATCCTTAATAGAGAGAAAAATTTTTCTCCAAATAAAATCAGGCAAAGACCCAAATACAAAAAGCTCACTCAAGGTATTATGATAAAGATATTCTAAAGCATAGCCACTTTTTTGTGTGAAATATTTTGGCGTGTAGATTAAAAGTGTGGAGGGTAAATTTTCAAACCACGCCTTTTCAGCTTTTATTTTTTCAGTCCAAGAAGAATTTTTAATGATGTAATTTTGTGAAATTTGCATCTCATTAAAGCTTCTTTGTGTAGATATGATTTTTTTGGAGTGAAAATAATTTGTCATTAAGCCAAAATCAAGCCAAGTTTCATTTTCAATTGCCCACATTATTTTTTCTTTAGAATAGCTTTTTACACTTTTTACAAAATCATAATGATTTGCAACTAAGTGTTTGGCTAATGTCCTCGCATCGCTAAAACAAAAAGCACCGGTGAGGATTTTACTCTCCCTCTCCCTCTCATTTACAATGTTAAATTCCTTGTCTAAATAAGCCCACTCATAATTTTCCCTAACAGCACTTACGCATAAGCTATCTTCTTTTAAATCTAAATTTGAAAAGAAGGTATCGCCGTGGAGTATGCTTAAATTTCCATTAATATTTAAAGCGTTTATGCAATACAAAATGGACTCTCCAAGGCTTAAATTTGGCTCGACAAAAATAAGCTTAATGTTTAATTTTTCAAGTTTTTCTAGATCGCAGCGATTGACTTTAAAATTGTTTGGTAAAGATAATGCGACTTTTTCTTTTGATAATTTTGCTTGATATTCGTAAAGTCTTTTATTTCCAAGTGGCAAAAAAGACGGCACTATCTTGCCAAATTCAAGGGTAAAGTCCGCAGAAGAATACTTAGCCGAAGTGATTAAGAGCATTGTGAACTTTCTTTTGCGAGGAGCTTTTGAATTTCTTCATAGCTTAAAGTTACAAATTCACTCGGTCTAATAGCCCTATCATCGACATAAAAGCCCTCATCTCCACACCAAGCTTTACCGACAATAAGCTCATCAAAAGGCACTTGATGCTTGTGAAGCCATTGTAAAATTTTAGGATAAGTGTGCGTTTTGATCTTTTCAATATCATTATTAAAGCTTCGCATAGAACGACTGGTGAAAATGGTGATTTTAAAGCCCATTTTTTGATACTCTTTTAATTGTTTTATGAGGGCTAAATTTGGCTTCTTCTTTTCATAGGGGACATTTTCCTCTTCTATGGTGAGTGTGCCATCAAGATCTATGATGAGATTTTTCACAATTTTCCTTAAAATTTAAATGAGTTTGATTATAACTTAAGCTTGTAAATCAAAGCTTAAGTAAGAATTGACTAAGATAATAAGCTTTAAAGGAGAAAATATGCAATTTAACGAAATTTTAAATCAGCTTAAAACTTACGAGCCGGGTAAGGATATAGAATTAATCGCCAAAGAATACGGCGTGAAAGAAGTGATAAAACTAGCGAGTAATGAAAATCCGCTTGGAGTTTCTCAAAAAGCTTTAAATGCCATTATCCAAAACGCTTCAAAGGCACATTTATATCCTGATGATAGTATGAGCGAATTAAGAAACGCATTAGCTTTAAAATTTGGACTCAAAATGCAAAATGTCATTATAGGAGCGGGAAGCGACCAGATTATCGAGCTTGCTACGCATGCTAAATTAAACCACCAAAATGCCTTTTTACAATGTGGCGTAAGCTTTGCTATGTATGAAATTTATGCCAAGCAAGTGGGAGCTAAAGCCTATAAAACAAAAAGTATAACACACGATTTAAACGCACTTAAAAGCCTTTATGAAGAGTATAAAAGCGAGATAAAAATTCTTTATCTTTGCCTACCAAATAACCCTTTGGGCGAGTGTTTAGACGCCTTTAGTGTGGAGGAATTTTTAAAGGATATTGATGAAGATTGTTTGGTTGTTATTGATGCAGCTTATAATGAATTTGCAAGTTTTAAAGATATGGAAAAGCGCATCGACCCTGCCAAATTAATCAAAAGCTTCCCCAATGTTCTTTATCTTGGCACTTTTTCAAAGCTTTATGGGCTTGGGGGTTTGCGTGTGGGCTATGGTATGGCAGATGAAGAGCTTATCAATGCCTTGTATAAATTAAGAGCGCCTTTTAATGTCAATATCTTAGCCCTAAAAGCTGCTACTGCCGCACTTGATGATGAAGAATTTGTCAAAAATAGCCTAGAAAATAATTTTTCCCAAATGCAAGAATTTGAAAAATTTGCAAGAGAAAATCAGCTTGATTTTATTCCTTCTTACACAAATTTCATTACCTATTTTTTTGAGGAAAAAAATAGCAGTGATTTGAGTGAAAAATTACTTAAAAAGGGTATAATTGTGAGAGATTTAAGAAGCTATGGTTTAAATGCTATACGCATTAGCATAGGTAAGCCTTATGAAAACACACGCTTTTTTGAGGAATTTGAAAGCATTTTAAAGAAAAATTAAATTTTATTTTGATTAAAAAATAATTAATTTTTTGATTATAAAATAATGGCAAATTAAGGTATGAGAGAGTCTATGGATTTTAAAAATATGTTGCTGCAAATTGGACAGCTGTATCAAAATTTAACGCGAAAACAGCGTATTGTTATAGCCGCTTCCATTGTTGTTGTTGTGGGATTTTTGGTTTTTTTAGCTCTTTTTCGTAATGGTCCAGCAGGGTCAAATGGCTATGTTCCTTTAATAGAAAATGCGAATCCAAGCACAGCAGGAGCTATTGTTACAAGACTTGAGCAAAATGGAGTTCCTTATCGTTTAGAAAATGAAAGCACCATTTTAGTCCCTCAAGATCAAGTTAATCGTCAAAAAATGTTTATTGCCAGTGAGGGCTTGATAAAGGATAATCGCGTTGGTTTTGAGGTTTTTGATAAGCAAATTTTTGGTGCGACAAGTGCGGAGGAAAAGGTTAGAGCCCAAAGAGCTTTACAGGGAGAAATTGCAAGGATTATAGAAACCTTAGAGCCGATTCGCAGTGCTTCAGTTATCTTAGCCTTACCTAAAGAAAGTGTTTTTACAGAAAGACAAATTCCTCCAACGGCTTCAGTTACTATTAATATTAAAGACGGCTTTAGACTCACAAGAAAGCAAATTGATGGAGTTAAAAATATAGTCGCCGCTTCTGTGCCAAGACTCACTAAAGAGAATGTCAAAATTAGCGATCAAAATGGCAATACTTTAGACGAGCAGCAGTTAGAATCTGGCGAGGTTTTGGCTATGCAAATTCGCTACAAAAGAGATAGTGAAAGAGAGCTTGAAGAGAAAATCATCAACTCTCTTGCACCCTTTGCAGGAGGACGCGATAAGCTCCAAGTTAGCGTTAATATAGAATACGATTTTTCTAAACAAGAATCAAAAAGCGAAATTTATGATCCCAATACGGTTGTTAGAAGTGAGCAAACGCTCAATGAAGAAAAAACAGGCAAAAAAGATCCAGAAATTCAAGGCGTTCCGGGTGCTGTTTCTAATATAGGTCCTGTTGAGGGCTTGGCAAATAATGGCGTAATAGACTCTTATAAGAAAAATCAAGTTACAACAAATAACGAAATTTCGAAAACCATTACAAATACACAAAAATCTTTCGGTGTGCCTTTACGCATTTCAGCTGCTGTTACTATTGATGGCAAATATGAAGATGTTGTCGATGAAAATGGCGAGGTTAAAAGCGAATATGTGCCTTTGCCACAAGCTCAACTTAATGGAGTTGAAAGTATTGTTAGAAACACGATTAATTTCAATGCGGCAAGGGGCGATAGTGTGGTGGTGCAGAATTTACCCTTTTATCGGGAGACGGTTAAGGTTGAAAGCAGGGTTAAGACCTTCTACCAGCGTTTTGTGGAGCCCTTTATTCCGCCTGTTAAATACATCATCGCGGCGATTTTGCTCTTCATTTTTTACAAAAAGGTTATCGCGCCCTTTATGCAAAAGATGCTTGAAGATATGTCCGCGCAAGAAGAGGCGCAGCAAATCCCACTCTCTGCTTTGGACGATGCGGAGGATGCACTGGAAAAATTCAACGCGGCTAGGAAAAAGGTCGAGGATCAGCTTGGCTTTGGGGATGGTTTCAATGAGGATGCGATACAATACGATGTCTTGCTTGAGAAGTTGCGCGCTTTGGTGAGCGATAAGAGCGAGGAGATAGCCGCCCTCTTGCAAAATCTCGTGGAAAATGATACTGATTTCAACGACAATAAGGATATATAATGATAAAGCTCAGTGAAGAACAAAAGATGATTTATGATGATTTATCGATGCCTGAAAAGGTGGCGATCTTTCTCATCCAGCTGGGTGAGGATGCGACAACTTCAGTATTTTCCCATATGGAGATCGATGTCATCACGGAAATTTCGCGCTACATTGCCATGGCAAAACAAGTCGATCGCTCTGTGGCCACGGCTGTTTTGGAGGAATTTTACACCCTGCTCCAATCCAATCAATACATCAAAAGCGGGGGTCTTGAGTATGCTAAAGAGATACTTTTCCGCACCTTTGGACCAGAAATCGCTAATAAAATTTTAGAAAAACTTACAAAAAGTATGGAAAATAATCAAAATTTCGCCTACTTAGCGCAAATCAAGCCGCAGCAATTAGCCGATTTTATTACCAAAGAACACCCACAAACCATAGCCCTCATTTTGGCACATATGGATAGTATCCAAGCGGCGGAGACTTTGGAGTATTTTAGTGATGAATTAAGAGCTGAAGTTGTGATAAGAATGGCAAATTTGGGCGATATTTCTCCAAGTATTATCAAAAGAGTTTCTGCTGTGCTTGAAAGTAAGCTTGAAAGTCTTACATCTTATAAGGTCGAAGTGGGTGGTCCTAGGGCTGTGGCAGAAGTGCTTAACCGCTTAGGTCAAAAGGCGTCTAAATCGACCATTACTTATATCGAGCAAAGTGATGAGCGCTTGGCAGAGACGATTAAGGAGCTTATGTTCACCTTTGATGATATTCAAAAGCTTAGCACTCCGGCCATACGCGAAATTCTCAAGGTCGCCGATAAGCGTGATTTAATGGTAGGTTTAAAGGGTGCAAGTGAGGAGCTGAAGCAAAAATTCCTCTCAAACATGTCCACCCGTGCCAGCGAGGCTTTTTTGGAGGAGATGGGCTTTTTGGGTGCTGTGAGGGTGAAGGATGTCGAGGAGGCACAAAGAAAGGTCGTAGAAGTAGTGCAAAAACTAGCAGAGCAGGGTTTGGTGCAAACAGGCGATGCTGATGAGATGATAGAATAGGCTAAAAGTATGATTAACCGTAGTAATGTAATTTCTAATGAAACTTCAAAACAACATGTCATTGAGGGCTATCGCTTTAAGGTCATTTCCGAATTTACAAGTGAGCAAGAAAAAGCCCAAAATGAGCAAACACACCACAAAATTCCAATGCCTCAAGCACCCATAAAAGAGGATAAAATCGAAGAGCCAAAAGAAGACAAAGCTGAAGAACAAGGAGTGGCTTTTCAACCTAGTTTTGTGGAGGATTTGCTTAAAAAAACGGACGAAATGTCTAATAATATCATCAAGCTTCAAATGCAAATTGAAAGTCAAGAAAATGAATTTAATAACCGCCTTGCAAGTGAGCTTGAAAATGCTAAAGAAAAATACACAAAAGAGGGTTTTGAAGAAGCAAAAAATGAATTTGAAAAAGAGCTTAATGCCCTAAAAGATAAGTATTTAAAAAGCATTTCTAAGCTTGAGGAAGCTTGTGCGAATTTAGATGATTTTGTGATTAAAAATGAAAAAGAATTAGCCGATACAGCTGTGGATATTGCCAAAGAAGTGATTTTAAAAGAGCTTGAGGAGGATTCTAGAAAAATCGCTTATGCTTTGGCTAAGGACTTAATGGAAGAGCTTAAGGGTGCTAGTGAGCTTGAATTAAGAGTTAATGCGGAGGATTTTGAATATTTAAAAGAGCATTTTAATCAGGATAGTCATATTAAGGTGAGTTTAGATGATGCTATTAGCAAAGGAAGCGTTGTGATTTTAAGCAATGCAGGTAACATAGAGTCTAATCTTAACTCACGCTTAAATAAAATCAAAAAAATGATTCATAATGACTAAGTTGGCTCATACAAATTTAGAATTGTGTGCTTTAAGTGAAGAAGAGCTTAAAACGCTTGCTGATAATTTAAGACGAAAAATCATAGAGGTTGTAAGTCAAAACGGAGGACATTTAAGCTCAAATTTGGGCGTTGTCGAGCTTAGTATAGCGATGCATTATGTGTTTGATAGCACAAAAGATCCTTTCATTTTCGATGTTTCCCATCAATCTTACGCACATAAGCTTTTAAGCGGAAGGGAAGAGCGTTTTCATACGCTAAGAACCTTTGGGGGTCTAAGTGGCTATACGAAAGATGAGGAGGGGGATTATTTTATCGCCGGACATTCTAGCACTTCCATTTCTTTAGCTATAGGAGCTTGTAAGGCTATAAGACTTAAAAAGGAGGAGAGAACGCCTGTGGTTTTAATAGGCGATGGGGCGTTGAGTGCGGGTATGGTTTATGAGGCTTTAAATGAATTAGGAGATAGAAAATATCCTTGTGTTATTATTTTAAATGACAATGAAATGAGTATTTCCAAGCCCATAGGTGCGATTTCAAAATACCTCTCCCAAGCGATGGCAACGCAGTTTTATCAAAAATTTAAAAAACGCGTAGAAAAAATGCTAGATTTCTTGCCAGATAGTGCGACTTATATGGCGAAGCGTTTTGAGGAGGGCTTTAAGCTTATCACGCCTGGGCTTTTATTTGAGGAGCTTGGGCTTGAATATATTGGTCCTGTTGATGGGCATAATATTAATGAAATGATTAACGCTTTAAAGCAGGCTAAAATGATGCAAAAGCCTTGCATTATCCACGCCCAAACCATAAAGGGTAAGGGCTATATGCTAGCTGAGGGTAAGCACGCAAAATGGCACGGCGTAGGCGCTTTTGATATTCATAGTGGTGAAAGTCTCAAAAAATCAAATTCTAAGTCTAGTGCGACAGAAATTTTTACTCAAAATTTGCTTCATTTAGCGCAAAAATATGAAAATATAGTCGGCGTTACAGCAGCTATGCCTAGTGGGACGGGACTTGATCTTTTGATAGAGGCTTATCCTGAGCGTTTTTGGGATGTCGCCATAGCAGAGCAGCACGCCGTTACCTCAATGGCAGCTATGGCAAAAGAGGGTTTTAAGCCTTTTATAGCGATTTACAGCACCTTTTTGCAGCGTGCTTATGATCAAGTTATTCACGATTGTGCAATTATGAATTTAAATGTCGTTTTTGCTATGGATAGAGCTGGTATTGTAGGCGAAGATGGTGAGACGCATCAGGGTGTTTTTGATGTGAGTTTTTTAAGTGCTGTGCCAAATTTAACTCTTATAGCACCAAGAGATTCTAAAATGATGGAAAAATGTATGGAGTATGCGTATTTTCATCAAGGTCCTTTAGCCTTTCGTTATCCGCGTGGCAGTTTTATTTTGGAGGAAGAATTTGCTCCGTGCAAACTTTCTTTAGCCAAGTCTCAATGGCTTATTAAAAATACGAGCGAAGTGGCGTTTTTAGGCTTTGGGCAGGGTGTTGGTAAGGCGTGGAAAGTTTTGCAAAATTTGGGAAATGATTTTGCAAATTTGATCGATTTGATTTTTATTAAGCCTTTAGATGAGCTTTTGCTAAAAGAATTGGCTAGTCAAACTAAAATATGGTTTGTTTTTAGCGAAAATGTTAAAATCGGCGGAGTGGCAAGTTTGCTTAGGGAATTTGTGGATCGATATGACTTAAATGTGAAAGTTGTGAGCTTTGAGTATGAAGATGCGTTTATAACGCATGGAAATTTAAATGAAGTTGAAGTAAGTTTGGGTTTAGATGTAAAAAAATTAAGTCAAAAAATACTTGATATTATTTAATAAAAAATATTTTTTGATATAAACATTTTTTAAATAAATTTTTTATATGATTTCGCTTGAAACTAAATTTAAGGTGAGATTATGGAATTGTTGCAAATGCTTAAAAAATATGATTTAAAAGCAACTCCGCAAAGACTTTGTGTGCTAAAAATTTTAAAAAGGCACGAACATCCTAATATCGATGAGCTTTATGCTGAGATTAAACGAGAATATCCTTCCATTTCTTTAGCGACTGTGTATAAAAATATTAACACGCTTCAAAGTCAAGGTTTAGTTGTAGAAATTAACATCGCAAATCAAAAATCCTGCTATGACATTTATGAAAAAGAGCATATTCACATTATTTGCAATGGGTGTGGAAGTATCGAGGATAAAAATTTTGATGAAATAGAATTAAACGAATATCAAGAAAAGCTTGAAAAAAAGATTTCAAATTTAATTGAGCATTTGTCTGTTTGTGCTTATGTGAAAAATTGCAAAAAATGTCAATAAATATTAAACTTAAGAGGCTACAATAAGCGTTTTAACAGGGGCTTGTTGTGAATAATTTATTTCAAAGAATTTTTTTACTCCACTCTTTTGATTTAAACGCGAGGCAAATGCCAAAAGGCGTATCCATAACGACTTTTTACACAAAAATTTCTTCTAAAGAAACTTTAAAATTTCAAAGTGTCGATGAGAGATACTTTTTATTAAGAAATAATTTGAGAGAGGAAATTTCTAAAAAAGATTTTGAAAAGGCAAAAAAGAAAGCTATACTTGGAACGCTTTCTAAAAAAAGTTACGAATTTTTAGAAGGAGATAGAAAATGCCTTTTTCAAATTTATAAAGAAGAAAGACTCTTTGTTTTAAAGGTTTTATTTAAAAGCGAAGAAGAGGCTCGTCAATTCAAACCTGATGAAAAAATAAGGCTTTTAAGGGAGCTTGATGGGAAATTTAATTCTAAAAATTTAATACTTTATAAGTATAAAAATGCTTTTTTTGACCTCCACACTTGCTTTAACATTATAGAAAAAAATCAAAATTTTACACTTAATTTTCCTCAATCTTTATATGCAAATGATGGTTTTAGAGTGCTTTTATTTTATTTACTTTATAGTTTTAAAAGTCAAGCGAAAAAAGGAAATAATGAGGTAAAATTGCATTTTTGCATTTTGAAAATTTGTGTCTTTTTAAAAAATGCAATAGAGCTTTTTGATGATAAAATGGCACAAAAATTGCTAAAGGGATTTGAAAAATTAGAAGAAAAACTTAGGCAAAATTTAAATAAGCGCTTTAATATTAGACCTTATAGGAATTTATTGAATGATTTTGAATTATTTTTAAGAGAGGGAGAATTTTATAAAAGTGCAAAGGAAGAAGTTTTTTTAAAAGTTTTTGTAGCACGAATTTTACGCTTAAAATTGATAGAATTTAAGAGATTTTATGAAAATTTTTCTTATGAGGAATTTAGGCTAAAATGCCTAGAAATTCGCATTTTTCTCGAGCATTTTTCCTTTCTCTTTAGGGAGAAAAATTTGCAAAAATTACAAAATTTTTTCAATGAGGATATTTTTATTCAATTTATTAAAAAAAGAGAAAAAATTTTAAAGCTAATTCAAAAAACAAATAAGCATTTAAAAATTTATAAAGGATAAAAACTATGCAAAAACAAGAAAAAATTATAGAAATGTTTAATCAAATCGCCCCAACTTATGATAAAGCAAATCGCATTTTGAGTTTTGGTGTAGATGTAAGTTGGCGTAAAAAAGCGTGCAAGAGGGTTTTAGAGCTATGTGAAGAAAATACTTTAGATATAGTCGATGTGGCTTGTGGCACGGGAGATATGATAGAAATTTGGCAAGAAAGTGTGCAAAAAGCCCGTAAAAATATAAAGCATATACGAGGCATAGACCCAAGCTCACAAATGCTAAGGGAGGCGAGAAAGAAATTTAAAAATGTTGAATTTATCGAAGCTGGAGCACAGGATCTACCTTTGGAAAGCGAGAGTGTGGATATTTTAAGCATTAGTTATGGAATTCGTAATGTAGTTGAAAGACAAAGGGCTTTGGGTGAATTTGCTAGAGTGTTAAAAAGGGGTGGCATTTTACTCGTTTTGGAATTTACTAAAAGAGAGCAGGGTGGTTTTGTGGCGTTTTTTAGGGATTTTTATCTTAAAAATATTTTGCCAAGTTTAGGAGGCTTTATTAGTAAAAATAAAGAAGCTTACGCTTATTTGCCAAATTCTATTGAAGAATTTTTAAGCAAGGAGGAATTTAGCACAGAACTTCAAAGCGTAGGCTTTAAAAATGTAGATTTTAAAAGCTTTAGCTTTGGAGTAAGCTCCATGTTTATAGCGAGAAAAAATGACCGTTAGTGAGCTAAATTTAAGTGCTAAAGCTTTATTAGAATCGCATTTTGACAACATATTTGTGAGTGGAGAGCTTTCTAAAATCACAATGCACAGCTCCGGACATTGGTATTTTGAATTAAAAGATCAGTATTCAAGCATAGCTTGCGTGATGTTTAAGGGGAATAATTTTAAGCTTGATTTTGAGCCAAAAAATGGTGATTTTTTAGAACTTGAGGGAAATTTAAGCTTATATACTGAAAGTGGGCGTTATCAATTTATCGCTAAGAGTATGAAAAAAGAAGGTTTTGGAGATTTAGAAGCGCGTTTTTTGGCACTTAAGGAAAGTTTGCAAAAGCAGGGTTTATTTGATGAAATTCATAAAAAAAATCTTCCAAAATTTCCTTTAAAGATTGGAATTATTGCCTCTTTTACTTCAGCCGCTTTAGAGGATATGCTTAAAATCATCACCCAAAAGGCTTATTTTTTAGCAAAAATTTATGTTTTTAATGCCCTTACGCAAGGACAAAATGCTCCATTTTCTTTAATAAAAGCTTTAAAAAAAGCTGATGCAATAGGGCTTGATGTTTTGATTATGGCAAGAGGGGGAGGGAGTAGGGAGGATTTATTTTGCTTTAATGATGAGGTTTTAGCAAGAGAAATTTTTGCCGCTAAAACGCCTATAATTTCAGCCATAGGACACGAGATTGATTATGTGATTAGTGATTTTGTGGCGGATTTAAGAGCGCCTACTCCAAGTGCTGCCATTAACATCTTGCTACCTTCAAAAGAGGATTTGGAGCAAAAACTTGATTTTATAGAGGATAAATTAAAAACAAGCTTTATGATAATTTGTAAAAATTTAGAAAATAAACTTTCAAATTTAGAAAAAATTTTCAAAGCAAATTCCTTACCTTTGATGATAGAGCAGAAAATAAAACATTTAGAAAGCCTTAAAAAACAATTGGATTTATTAATTAAAAATAAAATCCAAATCAGTTTTTTAGAATTTGAAAAGCTAAAAAATGCCTACTTGCAACACGAAAATTTCTTTGAAAAAAGCAAACATCTAGTTTCGCTTAGAAAAAATGGTAAAATAGTGCGTTTAGAAGAGTTAAAAAGTGGCGATACCCTACTTCTTAGCTCACAAAATGTAGAAAAAGAAGCTAAAATTTTATGATGAGGAGAAAATATGAGAAAGATTAATTTTAGTGCAGGTCCTTCAACTCTACCATTAAAACTTTTAAAAGAGGCGCAAGAAGAGCTTTGTGATTATAAGGGTTTGGGTTATTCTATTATGGAGATTAGCCATAGGACGAAAATTTTTGAGGAAGTGCATTTTGGTGCTATGCAAAAGGCTAAAGAGCTTTATGGTTTAAATGATGAGTATGAGGTGCTATTTTTGCAGGGGGGAGCTAGTTTGCAATTTGCTATGATACCGATGAATTTGGCTATGGGAGGGGTTTGTGAATATGCCAATACAGGCGTTTGGACTAAAAAGGCGATTAAAGAAGCACAAATTCTTGGAGTCAATGTCAAGGTCGTAGCTAGTAGTGAAGAGGAAAAATTTTCCTATATTCCTAAGGTAGAATTTAGCGATAAGGCTGATTATGCTTATGTATGCTCAAATAATACAATTTATGGCACTCAGTATCATCATTATCCTAAGTCTAAATCGCCTTTAATTGTCGATGCTTCGAGTGATTTTTTCTCTAGGAAGGTGGATTTTAGCAATATTGCTCTTTTTTATGGTGGTGTGCAAAAAAATGCTGGAATTTCAGGGCTTTCTTGTCTTTTTATACGCAAAGATATGCTTGAAAGAAGTGAAGAGAAAAATATCCCAAGTATGTTAAAATACGCTATCCACGCAGAAAATAATTCTCTCTTTAACACTCCCGCAACCTTTGCAATTTATATGTTTAATCTTGAAATGGAGTGGCTTTTAAAGTTGGGTGGTTTAGATGCAATTCATCAAAAAAATATGCAAAAAGCACATCTTTTATATGAAATGATAGATCAAAGTGAGGGCTTTTATAAAGGACATGCCAAAAAAGAAGATAGATCTTTAATGAATGTAAGTTTTAATATAGTAAAGAATGAGCTTGAAAGTGTCTTCGTTAAAGAGGCTGAGGACGCTGGTATGATAGGACTTAAAGGACATAGAATTTTGGGTGGAATTCGTGCGAGTATTTATAATGCTATAACTTTAGAACAAGTAAAAATTCTATGTGAATTTATGAAGGAATTTCGTCATAAATATGCTTAGTAGTTTAAGAAAGTCTTTTCGACTTTCTTAAAAATTTTCTCCTCCAAAATGAAGCAAAGCTGACCCCCAAGTAAAACCACCACCAAAAGCATCAAGCAAGATTAAAGAGCCTTTTTTTAGGCGTTTTTCTTCATAGGCATCATTCATCGCCATAGGTATGGAGGCAGCGGAAGTATTGCCATATTTTTGCACGGTAATGATACATTTTTCATCTTCTAAGCCGAGCTTTTCTTGCACAGCTTTGATAATTCTAAGATTTGCTTGGTGTGGGATAAATAAGTCAATTTGTGATGAGTGTATATGATTTTTTTCTAAAAGTTCTACAACATCGTTACTTAGGATTTGCACGGCTATTTTAAAAACTTCATTGCCTTTCATTTTCATTGCCAAAGGAGAGCAAATTTCCACACTTTTAGAACGCTCTGTCATAAGTAAATCGCCATAAGTTCCGTTGCTTGCTGTATGCACATCAATGATGGGATTTTCTTTATCAAGGCTGATGATCCCAGCTCCAGCTCCATCGCCAAAGAGAATGCAAATGCTTCTATCTTTATAGTCCATTATGGAACTTGCTTTTTCTGCACCTATGATGAGGATATTTTTTTTAGCACCACTTTCAACCAAGCTTTTAGCAAGTTCTAAAAGATAGATAAAGCCCGAGCAAGCTGCGGATATATCAAAGGCTGTGATATTATAAAGCCCTAAATTTGCGGCGATTTTGCAGGCTGTTGAGGGCATAGTGAAATAATCGGGACTTAAAGTCGCTACAAGAATTGCATCAATATCGCTTGGTTTTAAATTTGCTCTCTCTATGGCTTTTATGGCTGCTTTTGTGCCTAAATCGCTGGTATTTTCATCACTTTCCGCTATTCTTCTCTCTTTAATACCTGTGCGACGCATTATCCACTCATCGCTTGTATCAACCATTTTTTCAAGATCTTTATTATTAAGAATTTGTTTGGGTACATAAGATGCTATGCTTTTAAGAGAGGCTTTAAAATTTGGAGAGTTCATTTTCTATAGCTTTATTAATGTTAGCTTCACTAAAATGAAGTGCTTGAAAAATAGCATTTTGAATAGCTCTTGCATCGCTTTTTCCATGGCTGATAATCACGCAACCTTTTACGCCAAGTAAGGGTGCGCCGCCGTATTCTTGCCAGTCAATTTTCTTTTTAAGACGCATAAAAGATGGCTTCATTAGCACTGCTCCCAATTTGGATATTAAGTTTGTTTTAATATCTTCCTTTAGGATTTTAAAAATCGCTCCAGCCACACCCTCGCAGGATTTTAAAATGACATTACCACTAAAACCATCGCAAACTAAAACATCGACATTTGCATTAAAAATATCACGCCCTTCAGCGTTACCAATGAAATTTGGAAGTTTTTTCATTAATTGGTGGGTTTCTTTGGTAAGTTCATTGCCCTTACACTCTTCTTCTCCGTTTGAAAGTAGGGCAATTCTTGGTTTTGCAATTTGCATAATTTCTTTTGCATAAACCCCACCCATAATGGCAAATTGAAATAAATTTTCACTTTTACAATCTGTATTTGCACCTACATCTAAAAGTAGGGTTGTTCCAGTAATATTTGGCATTAATGTTGCTATTGCTGGTCTTAAAACATTTTGTAATCTTCCAAGTCTAAGTGTTGCCAGAGACATACTAGCTCCACTATGTCCAGCTGAAACTACGGCTTGAGCTTTGCCATTTTTGACAAGTTCGATAGCCTTATATATGCTTGTATCTTTGCGTTTTAAGGCATCGGTGGCATTTTCTTCCATAGAAAAAACCTCCTCAGCTTCTTCGTATTGCACAAAATATTCCAAATTTTTTGGAATAAGCGGTTTTAAAACTTCACTTTTGCCCACTAAGATGGCGTTAAAAGGTTTGATATTTAAAGCCTTAATAACACCTTCTACAATAGGTTTTTCACCGAAGTCGCCTCCCATTGCATCAATGGCAATGCTTATCATAATTCTCAATATTCCTTAGTTAGAGGATTGGCACGGTGAGGCATTTTGTAGCTTCCATCTTTATCTTTTATAGGCTTAGGAAGGCTAACTTTATAGTGCGTTCTGCGTTTAGCTGCACGAGTTTTACTCACTCTTCTCTTAGGGACTGCCATTTTTTCTCCTTTTTAAAATTTAATCTTTACTTACTGCAAGAATCGCAGTAAAAATAGTCGCTCAAATAAGCTTCTAATTCGCCCATAGCAATTTCTAATAAATCGATATGAGAATCAAAAAATTCTATTGTATCACTTAGCTCATTTTTAGAATCCTTATAAAGACCATCGCTTGCTAAGAGATCCAGTTTTTCATCGATATGAAGTTCCATTTCAGCTCCACATCTATCGCAAGGTCTATAAACAAAACCCTGCATTTTTGCTTGAATTTTTACAAGCTGGGAATTAATTTTACTTAAATTCCCTTCAAAGACTATATTTTCTAAATTTAATCTAAAGGGATAAGCGGTAGAATTAATTCTAGAAAAAGCGATTTTCATCAGTAAATTTCATTAGGTTTGAAAAAGAAATCAATTTCGATTTTTGCATTTTCTAAGCTATCGCTTCCGTGAACAGCATTCGCGTCAATATTTTCAGCAAAATCTGCTCTAATGGTTCCAGCTTTAGCTTCTTTAGGATTTGTTGCACCCATTAATTCTCTATTTTTAAGCACAGCATTTTCGCCTTCCAAAACGGAGACAACCACAGGACCACTAATCATAAATTCCACCAAATCCTTAAAAAATGGTCTTTCTTTATGCACGGCGTAAAATCCTTCAGCCTGCTCTTTGCTTAATTGTAGTTTTTTCATCGCTGCTATTCTTAAGCCATTGCTTTCAAAGCGGTCTAAAATTTTACCTATAACACCTTTTTTAACAGCGTCTGGCTTGATGATAGATAAAGTTTTTTCCATAATCACTCCTTGACAATTTTAGTAAATAAAACTTGGAATTATACTTAAATTTGTTTATAAGAAAATTAAACGAAAGAAAAGCTAGTGAAAACTAGCTTTAACATTTTAAGCAAATACAGGAGTATTGCCACTTCTCATATCGCTTGATATATTTTCTCTGCTTGGTTGCCCTGAAGCAACTTCACTCCACACTATGCAACCATCAGTTGGGCAAGCACTAGCACAGGCTGGCTGGTCATTATGTCCGACACACTCGACACATTTGTTTGAATAAACATAGTATCTATCTTCGCCCTCAGGATTATTTGCATCATCTACAATAGCACTAACTGGGCATTCATCAATGCAAGATCCACAAGCAATGCAGCTATCTGTGATTTTCACAGCCATTTCAACTCCTTTAAAATTTGATATTTGCTGAATATTTTATCGACAAAATCTTAAAGGAATATAATTTTATTGTTTTTTGATAATCAAAAAGGCTTTATTTTTGATAATAATTATTGTTTTTTACATTTTCTATTATGCTTTTAAATCTTTTTAAAGTTTTAAATGATATAATTTTGCTATCAATAAATTTTATTATTTAGGAGAACACAATGATTGTTACAAAAAAAGCTTTAGATTTTACTGCTCCAGCAGTATTAGGCAATAATGAAATTGTAAATGATTTTAATCTTTACAAAAATATAGGTCCAAAAGGTGCTGTCGTTTTCTTTTACCCAAAAGATTTCACTTTCGTATGCCCATCAGAAATCATCGCTTTTGATAAAAGATATGATGAATTTAAGAAAAGAGGCATTGAAGTAATAGGAATTTCAGGTGATAATGAATTCTCTCATTTTGCTTGGAAAAATACTCCTATTAATCAAGGTGGTATCGGTCAAGTAAAATTTCCACTTGTTGCCGATTTAACTAAACAAATTGCTAGAAATTTCGATGTGCTTTTTGCTGAAGCTGTCGCACTTCGTGGCTCATTTTTGCTTGATGCTGATGGCACTGTTCGCCACGCTGTGATTAATGATTTACCACTTGGTAGAAATATTGATGAAATGCTAAGAATGGTCGATACTATGCTTTTCACAAATGAGCACGGTGAGGTTTGCCCTGCTGGTTGGAACAAAGGCGATGAAGGCATGAAAGCCAATCCTAAGGGCGTAGCTGAATATCTTGGCAAAAACGAAAACAAACTTTAATCTCAAAGCCTCTTTTTGAGGCTTTTTATCTTCATTTTACTTTATTATTCTCATTTTTAATCTTTACCAAATTTCCACACTTTAAAATTTAAGATAAATTAAGCAAATTTTAAGGGGAGGGGGTATGATAACGGCTTTTATTTTGTAAGAGTCATTATGATTTACATTTTAGCGTTTTTCTTCCCCTATGTTGCCTTACTTGTTAGAGGTCTTTGGATACAAGCGATTTTTAATTTTATCCTTTGCGTGATAGGCTATTTTACAATACTGTTTTTCTTTGGAGGTTTTCTTTGTTTTATTGCTTCAATTTGGGGCATTATAGTTATTTTGCAAAATAGTAGCAAGAAAAATCATCAAGAAATGCTTGAAGCTTTAAAAAACAAAAATTAAAATTCTTGGTCTAAACTTTTGTTTTAGACCACACTTTCTTGGATAAAACTCTACAAATTTATATTTTTTCATTATAATTTAGCTTTAAATTTAAAGGTAAAATATGGCAGGCGAAGACCAAGAAAAAACGGAAGAACCCACCTCCAAAAAGATAGAAGACGCTAGACAAGAGGGCAATGTCCCTAAAAGTCAAGATGCTGCCGCTGTGGTTACGCTCATCGTGGCGATTACTTTGCTTTTGTTTTTATTAGGCTTTATGGGCGAGAGAGTGGCGAATTTGTATCGCTATTATCAAAATTTTATCGGGACGGAATTTGACTTACGCATTATTCAAGCTATTATAATGAAGAGCATTTTTGAGGTTTTAATCATACTTGCCCCCATAGTTTTAAGCATTATGGTTGCAGGAATTATCGGTAATGTAATGCAATTTGGCTTTATTTTTACAACTAAGCCCATTATGCCAAATTTAAGTAAAATCAATCCTCTTAAAGGACTTAAAAATCTTTTTTCTCTCAAAAAACTCATCGAAAGTGTCAAAATTATTCTTAAAGTGGGCGTAGTTTTTACCATAGCTTTTATTGTCTTACTTCAATTTATCAAAGAGCTTCCTAAAGTCGAGCTTTATAGCCTTGCTGCACAAATGGTTTGGCTAAGGGATAAGGCTTTGATTTTAGCGGCTATTGTGATTATTGCCTTTTTGATTATTGCTATTTTAGATGTTTTTTTGGTGCGTTTTCAATATTTTCAGGGGCTTAAAATGAGTAAGCAAGAAATCAAAGATGAATATAAGCAAATGGAAGGAGATCCGCAGGTTAAAAGTAGAATTAGGCGTTTGCAAATGGAAGCTGCAAGGCGTAGAATGGTGCAAGATGTCGCGGGTGCTGATGTGGTCATCACTAACCCTACACACTATGCTGTGGCTTTGCGTTATGATACGACTAAGGAAAACGCCCCAAGAGTTGTGGCTAAGGGGGTCGATTTTCTAGCCTTACGTATTAAAGAGATGGCGTATAAACATAATGTTATCGTCTATGAAAATCCTCCTCTTGCAAGGCAGCTTTATAAGGACTGTGATCTTGATCAACTTATCCCTAGAGAGCTTTTTAAGGCTGTAAGTGAGGTGTTTAAATTTGTTTATCAAGCAAATAAAAAGAACTTTCTCAAATCTTAATCTACAATTTCTAAGGTGATTTCTTCTTTTAATTTAAATTCTTTAATGTCTTTTAATTTTAAGTTATTTGGGAGTTTTGAGAGTAATTCTTCGTTAGACTTAACTTGATTTTGTGCGGCTATTCTTAGCAAAATGCCCCGATAAGCCTTAGCATAATGGCTGACTATTTTGCCATTTTTAAGGAATTTGTAAGTGCTTACTTTCTTTTTGGGCGTGTAAAATTTATCATAAAATCCAGCCCTTAAGTCAAGCACCTCTTCCTCATTTAAAAATTTATCTAAAGCCTTGCTAAAGTGCTTTTTATAAAAATATTCGACATTAAAATCCTTTAGCTTTGCACCCTGTTTAAATTTGTAAAAGGGCAGGGTATCATTTGCTCTTACCACTCCAAAAAGATTAGAAAAGATGAGCGTATTTTCTAAGATGTAATTTTTAGCTTTTTGTTCCAAGTTTTGATAAGCTAAAAATTCATAACTCACGCCTGTGTAAAGTTCTATGGCGTATTTTGTGGGTGCGTTTTTAAGATCTTGCAAAAATTCTTGCGGAGGATTTTTCACGCCAAAAAGCTTTTGCAAATCTTCTTGTGTAGCATTTTTGATATAATTTTCATAATTTTTAAGTGCCTCAAGTCTAAATTTAAAAAGCTCCCTAAAGATAAAGGAGCTTTCATCAAAAGGGCTTAAAGAGCAATTTAAATCCTTACTTTCACTTGGAGAAAATAGAATTTTCAAGGATAGATCTCGTCTAAAGGATTGCTATTTCCAATTTGCGAAAGCTGATTGATAGTTTTAAGTATGGCACTAAAATCCTTACCATTAATGGTAATTTTTGCAATACTTTCTTCTTTTAAATTGATAAAATCACTCACCGGGATATCCTTAAAGCCAAGCGCAAGATTTAGCTTATAAAGCGGGTCTTTGCTAACATCATTGATGAGCTCAAGCACTTGAGAATAAAGCAAATTTTGCTCTTCATTAGAGCTTTGGTTTTGAAGTGCTTCTAAGGAAGCTTTTGCCATATTGATGTAAGGGCTAAAGGCGTTATTTGTTTGAAGATTGAAATTAAAGTCAAATTCTTTAAGTGTGCCTTGTTTTAAAAATTCTTCAAAATTATTATTGAAATCTTCTTCAAATTTTTGAGGCGAATTTGTTAGATTAATGGCTAATTGATTGGTGTCAAATTTCACATTTAAATTGTCTAGTAAGGTGAAAATCTCTTCTTTGAAACTGCCTTTTAGATTTGTAGAAATGACATTTTCTTTATTATTGTCAAGTTTGTAGGAAAAAGCGTAATTTAACTTTTTGTCATTTTTAGTTGTTAGCGATGTGTATGTGAAATTGTAAGTATCCTTGCTAAGATCTTGCATTAATTTAGCGATTTTTTCATCATTTATAAGTTGTTTGCTTGCATTTTCCACTGCTTTAATGCTTTCATCGCTTAATTTTAGATTTTCAAATATTAAATTTGCTTCTAGCTTATCGTGTTTAGCAAAAAGGTGCGTGTAATAATCTTTGTAGGAAATCAAACCTGAAATATTATTTTCTGTGTAAATTTCATTTGAGCGAAATTTGATGTTTTGAATATCAAAAATTTTTGTCTTTTCATTACTTAACGAAAAATTAGGGCTTTGACACTCTACAAAAGCTTTATCAGCTTTACAAGTGAAGTTTTTAAAATCGATCTTAAAATTTGGAAAAGCACTCATTTGCTCTTGTATAATTTTTTGTGTGGAATCATTAAGTGATTTTTCATATTTTTTAACAATTTCATCGCTAAGATCATTTGACGAGCAAGCATTTAAAAAAAATGCCAAAGCACCAAGTAGGGCTAAATTCTTTTTCATTATTTTTTCCTTTACCATTTAATAGGGCGAAATTATAGCAATTTTTTCTTAATTTTTTTTCGATAATTTTTATCCTAATTAATTTTTTTGTATTAAAATAAATGCAAATTTACATGGAAAGGACAAAGATGAAAAAAATTCTTTTAAGTATTTTTACAGCTTTTGTTGCGGTGTTTTTAGCCGCTTGTGGTAGTAGTGAGAGTGGAGTAAATTCCATTGAGAGAATTAAAAATGCAGGAGTAGTTAAAATCGGCGTTTTTGGCGATAAGCCTCCTTTTGGCTATGTTGATGAAAAAGGTGCAAATCAAGGCTATGACATCATCTTAGCTAAACGCATAGCTAAGGAGCTTTTGGGCGATGAAAATAAGGTAGAATTTGTGCTTGTCGAAGCGGCAAATCGCGTTGAGTTTTTAAAGTCTAACAAGGTCGATATTATCCTAGCAAATTTTACTCAAACTCCAGAAAGAGCGGAGCAGGTCGATTTCGCTCTACCTTATATGAAAGTAGCTTTAGGTGTAGCAGCGCCTAAGGATAGTGAAATTAAGAGTGTGGAGGATTTAAAGGATAAAACTTTGATTTTAAATAAAGGCACAACAGCAGATGCGTATTTTACAAAAAACCACGCCGATATTAAAACTTTAAAATTCGACCAAAATACTGAAACATTTGCAGCCTTGATGGATAAAAGAGGAGACGCTTTAGCACACGATAATACTTTGCTTTTTGCTTGGGTTAAAGAAAGACCTGATTATAAGGTTGTGATTAAGGAGCTTGGAAATCAAGATGTTATCGCTCCAGCAGTTAAAAAAGGCGATAAAGAATTGAAAGAATTTATTGATAATTTAATCATTTCTTTAGCCGCAGAGCAGTTTTTCCATAAAGCTTATGATGAAAGCTTAAAGGCACATTTTGGAGCAGATATTAAAGCTGATGATGTCGTCATTGAGGGTGGAAAGCTTTAAATTTAAGGGCAATTTGCTTAAATTGCCCAATAATGGCGAAAAGAGTTTCTATGCAAAGATTTAAAACAAGACAAATTAAAGTCGGTAAAGTAGCTATCGGTGGGGACGCACCTATTTCAGTGCAATCTATGCTTTTTACAAAAACAAGAGACATTGAGGGCTGTTTGGAGCAGCTTAACCGTCTTTATTTTGCGGGAGCGGATATTGTCCGCCTTGCTTGTTTGGATATGGCAGATGCTAGAGTCTTAAAAGAAATTAAAGCAAAAAGCCCCCTACCTTTAATCGTAGATATTCATTTTAATTACAAACTTGCTCTTTTTTGTGCGGAATTTATAGACGGAGTGCGAATTAATCCGGGTAATATAGGCTCTAAAGATAATGTCAAAGAAGTAGTAAAAGCGTGTAAAGAACGGCAAATTCCCATAAGAATAGGCATTAATCACGGCTCGATAGAAAAGCAATTTAGCGATAAATTTGGCTATGGAGTTGATGCTATGCTTGAGAGTGCGAAGTATAATATAGGACTTTTGGAGGATTTGGACTTTACAGATATTAAAATTTCTATGAAAACTTCTCACACGCAAACGACCATTGAGGCTTATGAGAGATTGCGTCCGCTTTGCGATTATCCTTTTCATTTAGGCGTAACGGAAGCTGGGACGAAATTTCACAGCACTATTAAAAGCTCTATTGCTTTAGGACATTTACTTTTAAAGGGCATAGGCGACACGATGAGGGTTTCTATGACTGGGGAGCTTGAGGAAGAAATTCGCGTAGCAAGGGCTATTTTACAAGATAGCGGTGTGCAAAAAAGTGGGGTAAATATCATATCCTGTCCTACTTGTGGGCGTATCCAAAGCGACTTGCTTTCTGCGATTAAACTTGTAGAAGAGAAAACTAAGCATATTAAAACCCCTTTGAATATTAGCGTTATGGGCTGTGTGGTCAATGCTCTTGGCGAGGCAAAAGGTGCTGATGTCGCCATAGCCTTTGGTAAGGGTCAAGGGCTTGTAATAAGGGCTGGCGAAGTGGTGGCAAAACTTAAAGAAGATAAGCTTGTAGAACGCTTTTTGGAGGAAGTTGAGGACGAAGTGAGATTGAGGGGAAATTAATTTTTTTGCTATTATATTTAGGGATCGACAATTTTTATGAATTGCAATTCCATTTTTTTTTTTTTTTTTTGATATAATCCCCTCTCATTTATCTTAAAAACAAGGAAGCATTATGATCACCAATCCAAACTCAGCCACACAAAGAATCAAAAATCATCTTTCTTATAAACTTGGTCAAGAATTAATCAAATATAACACGGGGGGGGGGGGGGGTAATATCCTTACTCTTTAAACTATACCACATCAAAAAAACTCATCATAAACTCACTCAATTTAGAAAAACACTTGAGCTTGCAAGAGCAGATCTAGCCTATCCTCCCCTTAGACAATGTTTTGATTTTAATGAAGCTTTATGGGTAAAAACTTGGCTTACTTATAGACTTGGCAGGGTCTTGCTTGAGTGTGATAGAGATAAATTGAAGGGAGGCTATTTTAAATTTTTCTCTAAAATCAAACAAGCTAAAAAAGAATTTAAAGCCTTAAAAGAAAGTAGGGTTTATAGGCTCAAAGATAAACTGAAATTTAAAAATGAAGAAGATTTTGATTTTTTCATTAAAAACTATGCTTTGATAGAAAATTTACTTACACATTATGAGGCTTTAAATGAAGTCATTGTGTTAAATAAGGCTTTTGTATTAGAGCATTTTGATGAAGTTTCTTTATGGCTTAATTCTAAAGAATTTAAAGAAAGATATGAAGATATTAATCACCCTTATCCTCCTTTGTTAAACCCTGACAAGCTTAATGATGAAAATTATATTTTAAATTATGAGAAAATTCCTGCTGAAAAAGCTTGGGAAATGAATTTGCCTTTGCCGAGAGGATATAAATTTATTTATTTAAATAATGGAGCCTCAGCTTCTTCGGCTATTTTAAATTATTTTTCTTTATCGGGTGTTAAAATTTATGAGTATTGGATGCCTCAAGAGGAAAATTATCATTTGTATTATAATGATTTGTTAAATAAAAATAATTTTGTAGCTGTGGCTGTGCATGTTCATTATTCAAAATTACCTTATTTATTAATAGAAAAAGTCCCAGCATTTTATGTTACGAGAGACCCTATTTCTAAGCTTAAATCTATCTCAAATCATTTTATTTGTGGCTTAAATGCACTTGACTATATCAAATCAACTATGAAGCGTTTTAATCTTACCTGCAAAGAATATAGTAAACTTATTCCCAAAAATAAATATTGGAAACATAATGGAGAATATCCAAGATGTGATGTTACTTTTGAGGATAATTGGCTACTATATGGTTGTCTTAGCTTTAATAGTTTAATTCAAAAAATGCCTAGTATTACTGAAATTTTTTATTATAGTTTCGAAGAATTTGAGCCTAAAAATGTATTTTTGACTTGGAATAAATTGGCTAAGCTATTTCATTTTTCTATACCAGATAGATTATTACTTGAAACCAGAAGAGAGGTTGTAAGATTTGGTTTGTCGGTTCTTCCCACATGTCTTTACGCATTAGAAGAAGATGTGGCTAAAAATGAAGAGGATACAAGCAGTCTTGATAAAGAAGGAGGTTATGAAATTTATATTAGTGCTGATGTAATACAAAAATTTAGGGAAGATATTATTATTATCGATGAAACAAACATTAATGATAGTAGAATCATCGCTTATATAAAGGACGATTGTAAGGATATTTTGCGTAATGAAAAATTACTACAAGAGAGTAAAAAATTCCTAGAAGGCTATTTTCAAGCATTAAGAGAAAATGTTGATAAAACTAAAGAAAATCTCATCACAGAAAAGAAAGTTTTAGAATATCTTAAAAAAGATACACATACACGGAATAAGATTAAAAAGCTACTTAACGAAGAATTAAACTATCTCAAAACCCATCATCCTGACATCGTAGCTTCGTGGAAGTATTATAAGGAATTTGAAAAAATGTGTGAGGAATTGGAGAAAAATTAAACTAAAAATTATTTTTAGAAATTGATTAAAAACATTTATTTTATTACATAGTTTTGTTAAAATTTGCTTTTCAAAATGGAGTCAATTGATGAATAATGAAGAGCATTATGATTTAGATTTAGAGCGTATGATATTAAGCTCTTGTTTGTTAGGCGGTGGGGAAGTTTATGCAAATATCGCTGGAGATATTGAAATCAAGGACTTTAGCCTAAAAGCACATCAAGATATTTTTAAAGCCATTGTTGCTTGTGTGAATGCTGGAGAGCCAATTGGGCTTAGTTTTTTGAAAAAATATGGCAAATTAGATGAGCAAATTTTAAATGAAATTATCGCCACCCCCTCGATGATTAATATTAGTGCTTATGCTAAAGAGTTGAGAGAGAAGTCTATCAAAAGACAGCTTTTAAGTTTCGCTCATCTTTTACCAAGTCGCATCAGTGCAAATAGGGCTGTGAGCGAAATTTCTGATGAGCTTAGTAAGGATATTTTTACCATTATTAGTCGTGTTAATTCTGCTGATATTAAAAATGTCAATGAGGTTTTAGGTGAGCTTTTAGAGGAATTTAAAAGGCAGAAAAGTTTGGAAAATAAGCATATCATAGGGCTTGAAAGTGGCTTTAGTGAGCTTGATGATAAAACTAAAGGCTTTAAGGGTGGTGAGCTTATTATCGTTGCGGCTAGACCTGGTATGGGTAAGACAACTCTATGCTTAAATTTTATCGATAATGTTTTAAGGCAAAATAAAGGTGTGGTAATGTTTTCACTTGAAATGCCCGGAATTCAAATTATGCAAAGACTGCTCGCTTCTAAAACTTCTATCCCCTTGCAAAAAATTATTACCGCTGATTTAAATGATGATGAGTGGGATAGGGTGAGTGATGCGTGTAATTATTATGCTAAGACTCAATTTTTTCTTTATGATAGCGGTTATGCTAGCATTACGGATATAAGGGCGATTTTAAGAAGACTTAAGGCTCAAGAAGATGATATTTCTTTGTGTGTGGTCGATTATATAGGACTTATGATGAGTCATTCAAATTTTAGCGATAGACATTTGCAAGTGAGTGAAATCTCACGCGGACTCAAGCTTTTAGCAAGAGAGCTTGATATGCCTATCATCGCACTTTCACAGCTTAACCGTTCTTTAGAAAATAGGTCAAACAAACGCCCAATGTTAAGTGATTTGCGTGAAAGTGGAGCCATCGAGCAAGATGCGGATACGATTTTATTTGTTTATCGTGATGAAGTGTATAGAGAACAAGAGGAAAAGGAAAGGGAAAATAAGGCAAAGGCAGAGGAGAAGGAATACCACCCTAAATTTATCCCTAATCCAAGACAAGAAAATGCTGAAATTATCATCGGTAAAAATAGAAATGGTCCCGTTGGCACAGCTGAAGTGGAATTTCAAAAGGAAAATTCGCGTTTTGTGGATAAGCCAAGCGGTATGATAGAAACAACTTTTAATGGATAAGGATAAAAAATGAAATTAAGAGAGATAGCGGAATTTTTGAGTTTAGAATATGAGGGCGAGGATTTAGAAATTAGTGCGCTTAATTCTTTATTAAGGGCTAGTTTTACGGAATTAACTTATTGTGATGGGGAAAAAAATGCTAAAGACATTCCAAACACAGGTGCAGCGGCTATTATCGTTTCTAAAGAATATGAAAATTTAGTTCCAAAAGATACTAAGGCTCTCATTTCTCCTAATCCTCATCTTAGCTTTGCTTTTTTAAGTAAAATTTTTGCTAAACCTCTTTTTAGCGAGGTTAAGTCGCAAAATATCGCAAAAAGTGCGAAGATTATGCCTAATGTTTATTTGGGAAATAATATTAACATAGGCGAAAATGTGGTGATTATGGCGGGGGCTTTTGTGGGGGATAATGTCAGCATAGGCGATGAAAGTGTGATTCACCCTAATGTCGTCATTTATAATGACACTAAAATAGGCAAAAAATGCCATTTGTTAGCAAATTGCGTGATAGGAAGTGATGGCTTTGGCTATGCGCATAATAAAAATGGAGAGCATTATAAAATTTATCATAATGGCAATGTGATTTTGGAGGATTTTGTCGAAATAGGTGCTTGCACGACTATTGATAGGGCTGTGTTTGGAAGCACCATTATAAAAGCTGGAACTAAGGTGGATAATTTAGTCCAAATAGGACATAATTGTCAAATAGGGCAAAATTGCATTATAGTCGCTCAAACAGGAATTTCAGGCTCAACCGAGTTAGGACGCAATGTAGTAATGGGCGGACAAAGTGCGACAAGCGGACATCTTAAAATTGGCGATTTTAGCACCATAGCAGCAAGAGGGGGCGTGAGTAAAAGCTTAGAAGGTGGGCGTGTATATGGGGGCTTTCCTATAATGCTGCAAAAAGATTGGCTTAAAATGCAGGCTAAAATTGCTTTAAGTTTTAAGGAGAAAGATTAAACGAAGTCTTGTTTTGAGTGTGAGAAGAAAGTGTTTTGCGTTGCGATATAGGCGGTAAAGCTCACGCGTGAATTTGTAGTTGTTCTCTCTCTCTCTCTCTCTCTCTCTTGTAGCGGCTATATCACTTGCTGTGTCAAAATCTTGCAGAAAAAGAGGTTTAAAGATGATGTTTGAAACAGTGCTATAATCCATACTATCATCAACAGGATTGATTAAAATTCGCGTGTGTTTTATGAATTTTTTAGCCGCACTAGGCTTGATGAAATAGCCTCTCGTTCCCCCTACATTTGAAAAAGTGATATTAAAATGATTATTAAGAGCGTAAGAACTCTTTTCTTTTATGTAGTGAATTCTCACATACTCATAGGGACTTTTTAAAATTTTTTCTAAATTTTGTGCGTTAAAAGCCTGAGTAAATTCCACATCGTCCTCAAGCACAAAAATGCTCTCATTAAGCTCTAAGCACTTTTGCCATAATTTATAATGACTTGCAAAACAGCCTTTTTCACCCGAACTTAACTTTCTACCATTGAGATATTTCGTCCAAGTTGGGTGAAATTTGGCAAATTCCTCTCCCCCATCTCCATCAACAGCTTCAAAAAAGATAAATTCTAAGCGATCTTTAAGGGAGGGATTTTTGCTAAAAAGCTTAGAAATTTGCTTCTGCATAGCCTTTTTTCTGTGCGTAGAGCGTAAGAGATTAGTGATAAAAACTTTCATTTTTGCATCCTTTCTATAATGCTTGTCGTGCTAAAGCCTTGCTGAAATTCAAGTAATCTCACTTCTTTGACAAGCTCACTTCCCACGACCTCTTTGCCCTCATAATCTGCCCCCTTTACCAAAACATCAGGCTTTAAAGTCTTGATAAGTTCAAGCGGAGTGTCCTCTTCAAAAATGCAAACAAAATCAACAAAATAAAACGCCCCTAGCATACAAGCTCTTTCATATGCACCATTGATAGGACGGCTCTCTCCCTTAAGTCTTTTAACGCTCGGGTTAGAATTTAGCCCTATGATTAAAATATCCCCTAGTTTTTTTGCTTTTTCTAAATAGCTTAAATGCCCAAAATGCACGATGTCAAAGCAGCCGTTGGTAAAGACGATTTTTTTATCCTTTAAATTTTCAAGTAAAGCCACAAGTTCTTCTTTGCTTTTAATTTTCTTTTCGAAAGTGCTTAAATTGAGGCTTTTTATCTCGTCAAAACTCACGCTCACGCTGCCTATCTTACTTACAACCACAGCCGCTGCCTCGTTGGCTAATTCACAAGCCTTTAAAATAGGCACTTTACAAGCTAGACAAAAGGCTAAAACAGCAATGACACTATCTCCAGCCCCAGTTACATCATAAACCTCCAAAGCTCTAGCACTGATTAGGTGTAAATCTTCATCAAACAAGGCTATGCCGTCTTCTGAAAGCGTGATGATGGAGTATTTTAAATGAAAGTCATTTTTAAGCTTTTTAATGGCAAGTTTTAAATTTTCTCCCTTTAAGTCCTTAAATTTCAAAGCCTCCAAAGCTTCTTTTTTATTGGGCGTTAAGAGAGTGGCGTTTTGATATTTGCTATAATCATTTCCCTTTGGGTCGATTAAAATAGGGATATTAAGCTCATTTGCCCTACAAATAAGAGCTTGACACACTTTTTCACTCAAAACCCCCTTTCCATAATCGCTCAAGATAATTGCCTCAAAATCTTTTGCGATGGTATTAAAATTTGTGATGAGTTCATCTTCTAGCCTGATTTTAGAGCTATCTTCCTCATCGAGCCTTAAAACTTGTTGATTGTGTGCTAGAATGCGTGTTTTTAGTGGGGTTTTGCGTCCTTTTTGTGTGAGTAAGACGCCTTTTAAATTCTTCTTTAAAAACTCTCCCGCTTCATCATCTCCCACGACACCAAGTGCAAAAACTCTAGCTTTAAGATTAGCTAAATTTGCATAGACATTTGCCGCCCCGCCTAATCTTTTGTCTTGTTTTAGGGACTTTGCGATTAAAACGGGAGCTTCTGGGCTAATTCTTTCACACGCACTCCAAATGTAATTATCCACCATAAAATCACCCACAACAAGAATTTTAGGGCTTTGTTTGCTTAAATTTTCAAGCATTATATTCCTTTTCAAAAATGCGTTTAATTTCAGGCAGGTAATCCTTTATCCCAGCTTCAAGTTCAAATTCGCTTGTGTAAAAGTTCTCGTCTAAATGTGCCTGGGTGTGAAATTGATAGGCTTTTTTATAGGGATTTTGTATCCACTCATAAGCTAAATTTGTGCCAAGCTCTTTTTGTAAAATATCTACAATATCCTTAAAAGTCCTTGCCTTGCCACTGCCTACATTATAAATTCCGCTTTTTGTTTCTAAGGCTTTTAAATTCGCATTTACGACATCTTTGATATAGGTAAAGTCTCTATAAATTTTTTCACTCCCCTCAAATAAACGCGGATTTTCTCCATTTAAAATTTGTAAGCCAAATTGTAAAATCATCGAGGCGGTTTTGCCTTTAAAAAATTCATTTTTCCCATAAATATTAAAATAGCGTAGCCCCACGATATGAAGCTCGTTAAAATATTTTTGTGCAAGTTTATCCATCATTAATTTTGAAAAAGCGTAAGGGTTTTTAGGCTCTTCATAGCCTACTTTTTGAGGGCTTGGCATATCTCCATACACACTAGCAGAGCTTGCGTAGATAAGCTTAGAGTCGCATTTAATAGCAAGTTTAATGCAGTCTTTAAAGCTGTTTAAATTCGTGCTTAAAACCTGTGTTTGATTGTAAGCTGTGGTATCTGAAATGGCTGCTTGATGAAAGATGGTTTCGGGTTTAAATTCACGCATCACTTCAAAAGTTTTTGCTTCGTTGATGTCGCCTACAAAAAGCTCTCCCTTAAAATCAAGCAAATTTTTGAAATGTCCAAAACTTTCTAAATTTCCATTATCGAGTTTTTTATCGCTTCGCATTTTGTCGATGATTAAAATTTCATTATTTTCTTGCAAAGCAAGGGCTAAATTTGAACCGATAAAGCCTGCTCCTCCTGTGATAATTATACGCATATTTCCCCCTTTTCGATGTCTTTTAAAAGTGCATTTAAATTTGCATAGCTGTGGTAAAAATCGCCCTTTTGAGTGGAATTTATAAGATAGAGTTTTTTAAGTCCTGCTTTAAGTCCTGCTTGCATATCTGTGAGATTATCGCCTATAAAAAAGGAATTTTCTCTATCGATGTCAAATTCTTCATAAGCCTTTAAAAACATACCGGGCTTTGGCTTTCTACACTCACAACCCTCCAAATGCGGACAATGATAAATTTTATTTATTAAAATTCCTTTTTTGGCAAATTCTTCACACATAAAAGCACTTAATGTCGCAAAATCTTTCTCATCATAATAGCCTCTTGCAATTCCTGATTGATTAGTGATGACAAAAATAAGATAATTTTTTTGTGTGAAAATTCGGCAAAGCTTAAAAATCTCCTCGCAAAATTCAAAATCTTCTATCTTGTGAACATATTTTTTATCGACATTGATTACGCCGTCTCTGTCTAAAAATAAAGCCTTTTTCATAAAATCATTATAGTTAAATTTTTTAAATGATTGAGAAATTTAAGAAGTATTAAATTTTTAAGGATATAATAACGAGATTTTGTAAAAAGGAGATAAGATGAAAAAGTTTGTTGCAATTTCAGCTTTAGCCTGTTTGGCTATCTCAGCTTATGCGGCAGATGGTGCTACGCTTTATAAAAAATGTGCAGTTTGCCACGGACCAAAGGCTGATAAGGTGTATCTTAACAAGGTCCCAGCACTTAAAAGCATTTCGACTGCTGAAAGACTTCAATATATGAAGGAATATTCAGAGGGTAAAAGAAATGCTTATGGACAGGGTGCAATTATGAAAATCAACCTTAAAGGTTTAACGGAGGAAGATTTTAAAGCTATTGAAGCTTATATTGAAACTCTATAATTAAGGCTCTTTTTGAGCCTTTTTTGCTAAGGCTTCTTTTTTTCTACGCTCTAATTCTACCGCTTCTTTTAGACTTTCTTCATCATCATTTAGTGTTGTAAATTTATAATCATCGTCAAATTGCTTATTTTTAACCCCCCAAAGCAAGGTCGCAAGTATGATAAAAAAAACGATGATAGAAACCCCCATCATCATCATAATCACCCAATTCATTTTTTAATCCTTAATGCATTTAAAACGACTATTATACTACTAAAAGACATAGATAAGGCTGCGATGAGAGGATTAATAAGACCTAAAAAGGCTAGAGGTAGGCTTAAGGCATTGTAAAAAAGTGAAAAGGCTAAATTTTGCTTGATAATTTTAAAGGTAAATTGAGAAAGCTCGAAGGCTGTTTGTAAGGATTTTAAATCATTTTTTAAAAGCAAAATATCACTATTTTCAATCGCCAAATCACTCCCCTCTCTTAAAGTAATAGCCACCGCAGCAAATTTTAAGGCTAAAGCATCATTTACTCCATCGCCGACAAATAAGATTTTGTGATTTTGCGAGAGTTTTTCTAATTCTTTTATTTTATCCTCTGGCAAACAAGAAGCTTTGTAATTTGAAATTTCAAGCTCTTCGGCTATTTTTTTAACAGCAAATTCATTATCTCCACTTAAAATCATCACTTGTTTTTTTTCTTTTTGTAAATATGTGATTAAGTCTTTAGCCCCCTCTCTTAAAATGCTTTCTAGCTCAAAAAAGGCTAAAATTTCATTATTTTTAGCAAAGAAAAAATGTGAATTTTCTAGCTTTTTTTCTATTTTGATGTGATTTTCTCTTAGAAAAACTTCATTGCCCCCTAAAAAAAGCTCTCCATTTAAATTCGCTTTTAATCCTCTAGCACTGATATTTTGAAGCTCTTTGAAATCTAAATTGAGCTTTTTAGCACCCCTTTGCTTTAAAAATTCTCCAACGCTTTTTGCTATGGGGTGTTTTGAAAGACTTAAAAAGGTATAAAGTTCATTAGGATCAAGTTTTTCGCTAAGGTAAAATTGCTCGACTTGAAGTTCCGCCTTTGTCAAAATGCCCGTTTTATCAAAAACGGCAAAATCGCACTTGCTTAAATTCTCAATCACACTAGAATCTTTAAAAAGAATATGATGTCTAAAAGCCTTGCTTAAAGCGATTAAATTACTCACAGGAGTTGCAAGGGCTAGGGCACAAGGACAGGCGATGATTAAAACAGAAATGGCGTTAATAAGCGATTTTTCCACGCTCTCATTGAGATAAAAAAACCAAAAGCAAAAACAAAGCAAAGCTAGAGTTAAAATCGTCCTTGAAAAATAGCCGCTAATTTGACTTACAAGATTAGTCAATTTTGTCTTTTTAGAGCCTGCAAATTCTAAAAGTTTGATGATTTTAGAGAGTGTAGAATCTTTGTAAAGTTTGGTGGCTTTGTATTCTATATTTCCATCTATTAAAACGCAAGCTGATTGTAATACATCTCCTTTTTGAACAAATTGCGGTGTGTTTTCTCCATTTAAAGAGGAGCGATCGATACTGCCCTCACCCTTTACGCAAATTCCATCGATTAAAATTTTATCTCCAGCTCTTAGCAAGATGATGTCGCTCAATTTTACTTTTTGTACTTCTTTTGGCTTAAATTCGCTTCCATTAAAGACTAAAATTTCATTTTGTAAAAAGTCATTTAAGCCATCTATGGTATCAAGGGCGCGTTTTTTGCTAAAAACTTCCAAATATTTACCCACAAAAACAAAGCAAATAATCATAGCCACAGAGTCAAAATAGACTTCCCCAACTCTAAAAAACATCGCCCATAAAGAATAAATATAAGCCAAACTCGCCCCGCTAATGACAAGAGTGTCCATATTTAAATTCTTGTATTTTAAGGCTTTAAAAGCATTTTTATAAAAACTTGAACCTGTGTAAAAAAGCACAGGAGTGGCTAAGACAAATTCGAAGAAATTTAAAATATCCTTAATGTCTCTTTCCATACCACTAAAAAAGCCTGCATATTTTGCCACGGCAATCCACATTATATTCATCACGCAAGCAATGGCAACTATCATTTTAGAGTAAAATTCGCGTTTTAATCTTTCTGCCTTTTTTTCGTTTTTGCTCACATCATAAGCACTTGCTTTATAGCCTATGCTTTCAATGAGGGTTAAAATTTCTTTAAGGCTTATTTCTTTTTGGTTAAATACAATTCTAGCTTTATGGTTAAGATGATTAATTTCAAGTTCTAAAATGCCTTTTTGACGGATTAAAATTTTTTCATTGAGCCAGATACAAGCGGCACATTCTATGCCGTGTATGAGAAGATGAATTTCGCTAAAGCCATCTTGACTCATATGGATAAATTCATCATAATTTTTAAATTCTTTGCTTAAATTAACAGGCTTTAGACTTTGATTACCAAGTCTTTGATAAAACTCATCAAGTCCATTATCTTGCAAGATTTCATACACGCTTTCGCAGCCCTTACAACAAAAAAATAGCCCATTTTTCTCACGCATTTGTTCTTGTTTGAAATTTAATTTACAATGTTCGCACTTCATTTTTTGACTTTGAATTTTTTTGTAAGTATAAACTAAATTTGACAAAAATAAGAATTTTTTACTAAAATCACACTTTTGATTACTGCTATATCTTACAGAGGACTTATGGAAAAAGAAAAAAAACATCAAAGAACGCATGTTCCCGTTGAGGGCTATAAAATAGAAGATTTAAAGCTACTTGACTTAGAAAATTTAGTTAAAATCGCAAATGAGTGCGAGATAGAAAATCCTAGAGAATTTCGCAGACAAGAATTAATTTTTGAAATTTTAAAAGCACAAACTAAAAAAGGTGGCTTTATCCTTTTCACGGGGATTTTAGAGCTTAGTCCCGAAGGGTATGGCTTTTTAAGGGGAATGGATGCTAATTTAAGCGATAGTGTAAATGATGCTTATGTTTCAAATTCGCAAATTCGCAAATTTGCTTTAAGGGTAGGCGATATCGTTACTGGGCAGGTTAGAGAGCCAAAGGACCAAGAGAAATATTATGCACTTTTAAAAATTGAAGCGATTAATTACCTTCCTCTAAAAGAGGCGAAAGAAAGACCTCTTTTTGATAATCTTACTCCCATTTTTCCCACAGAAAAAATTAAGCTTGAATACGATGCGATGAAACTCACGGGTAGGGTGCTAGATCTTTTCACTCCCATAGGTAAGGGACAAAGAGGTCTCATAGTCGCACCGCCTCGCACGGGTAAAACTGAGTTGATGAAAGAACTTGCCACCGCTATAGCTAAAAATCACCCAGAAATGCACTTAATCGTGCTTTTAGTCGATGAAAGACCTGAAGAGGTTACTGATATGCAACGATGTGTTAAGGGTGAGGTCTTTAGCTCGACTTTTGATTTACCAGCTTATAATCACGTGCGTGTAGCTGAGCTTGTCATAGAAAAAGCAAAAAGAATGGTAGAAATGGGTAAAGATGTTATCATCTTGCTAGATAGCATCACGCGTCTTGCAAGAGCTTATAATACAGCCACTCCAAGCTCTGGCAAGGTTTTAAGCGGGGGCGTGGATGCAAATGCTTTGCATAAGCCAAAACGCTTTTTTGGAGCGGCTAGAAATATAGAAAATGGAGGCTCACTTACCATTATCGCTACGGCTCTTATTGATACGGGTTCGAGAATGGACGAGGTGATTTTTGAGGAATTTAAAGGCACAGGAAATAGTGAAATCGTGCTAGATAGAAGTATATCAGATAGAAGAATTTACCCTGCGATTAATATCATTAAATCAGGCACAAGAAAAGAAGAGCTTTTGCAAGGAGTTACAAATCTGCAAAAAATTTGGGCGATTCGCTCTGCTATTTCACAAATGGACGATGTGGAAGCGCTTAAATTTTTATATTCTAAAATGCTTAAAACAAAAGACAATACCGAGCTTTTATCTATAATGAATGAGTAGAATATGCTTCAAGCCTTAGCGATTAAATACCGCCCTAAAACCTTCGATGAATTAATTGGTCAAAAAGCTGTTAGTGCGAGTTTAAGATACGCCCTAAATTCCAAACGCCTTGCTCACGCCTATCTTTTTTCAGGGCTTCGTGGTAGCGGGAAAACTTCAAGTGCTAGAATTTTCTCTCGTGCCCTTGTGTGCGATGAGGGACCAAATGCCACACCTTGCGGCACTTGTAAGCAGTGTATCGCCGCACTTGAAGGTAAGCACATCGACATTATAGAAATGGATGCAGCGAGCAATAGGGGGCTTGAAGATATACAAAGCCTTATAGAACAGACAAAATACGCTCCCTCAATGGCGCGTTTTAAAATTTTCATCATTGATGAGGTGCATATGCTCACCCCACAAGCAGCAAATGCCCTGCTTAAGACCCTTGAAGAGCCACCAAGCTATGTGAAATTCATTTTAGCGACAACAGACCCTTTAAAACTTCCAGCCACAGTGCTTTCACGCACGCAGCATTTTCGTTTTAAGCAAATCGCTCAAAGTGAAATTTTGACACATCTTAAAGATATCTTAAATAAAGAAGGTGTGAAATTTGAAGAAGAGGCTTTAAAATTTATAGCAAGAAGTGGAAGTGGCTCTTTACGCGATACTCTTACGCTTTTAGACCAAGCCATTATTTTTAGTGAAAATCATATTAGCACTGCTAAAATTACCGAGTTGCTAGGCTTTTTAGACCCGTCCAAAATTAAGGAATTTTATTACGCTATTTTACATAAAGACAGAGAAAGGGTGTTTGGATTTTTAGAAGAGCTTCAAGACTATGAGGCAAATAGCGTGATAGATGAAATGCTTTTTTATCTCAAAGAAAGTTTTTTTGCAAGGAGTGAAGAATTTTCAACTCTGATTTACGAAAGATTTTTTAGGATACTTTCAAGAGCTAAGAATTTGCTTTGCGATGATGATGGTTTTACACTTTGCGTGATGGCTTTTATGATGATGGAGGCAAGCTATCTTAAGGAAATCGATATGCAAATTAGCGATCTTCAAAGTCAAATTAAAGAGCCTTTAGAGCAAGGTAAAGCAAAAGAAAATATTAAAATAGAAAAGGCGATAAAGTCTCAAACAAATCAAAACGCTTATGAGCTTTTGCTTGAAAAAATTTATGATAGAGATTATGAGCTTGCTGAGTGTTTTAAGCAAAGCACGAAATTTATAGCTTATGAAAACGAGGTTTTAATTATTAGCTCTAATGCGCAGGGGCAAAATCGCACTTTGTTAAATCAAGGCTTTAAGCTCATACAAAAATTACTAAGAGAAAATTTTGGCACAAATGCTAAGATAGAAGTGAGAAAAGAAGTTGTTATAGACGAAAGTAAATTGCAAAGTCTTAAGCAAAATATTAGTGAAAATGATTTAAATTCGCAATTTGATGAATTGCGTAAAAATGCCAAAAAAGCAGACCCTCAAGGTGAAACTAAAGAAGCCTTAAGGCAATGTTTTGGCGATCCTCAAGTGGAGTAAAAATTGATTTTATAATCTTGCAAAATATTACTTTTTGTAACTTTTTCTAAGAATTAAAAATTTTATTAACTCTCAAATCCTACAAATAAATATTACTAAAAGTAACTTTTATCTTAAATTTTCTTTAAAAATATTTCTTTGCCTATATTTATTAATAAAGTTATTTTAAATTTTTAAATAAAAAGGAGAAGTGATGAAAACACAAGAAGTGGTTATAATGGCTGCAAAAAGGACAGCTATCGGCTCTTTTTTAGGCAGTTTAAAGCAGACAACAGCCGTCCAGCTTGCAAGTTCACTTTCTCAATCTTTGCTTGATGAAGTGGGATTAGATAAAAATTTGATTGATGAGCTTATTTTGGGACAAGTTTTGGGGGCGGGTTGTGGGCAAAATGTGGCGCGACAAGTTCTTATAAATAGTAGTGTAAGCTTGGAAAAAACGGCTTTTGTTGTTAATATGCTTTGCGGTTCGGGCTTAAAAGCTGTCCAGCTTGGCTTTGACTCGATTCGTTTTAATAATGCAAATATGCTTTTATGTGGCGGTGTTGAAAATATGTCTTTATCGCCTTTTTTACTTGAAAATGCTAGGCTTGGTTATAAAATGGGGCATCAAAATTTAATCGATAGTATGATTAAAGATGGAATTTGGTGTGCTTTGAGTGATTGTCATATGGGCATTACCGCAGAAAATTTAGCTAAAAAATATGAGCTTTCACGCGAAGAGCAAGACGAATTTGCGCTCAATTCTCAATTAAAAGCCTCAAAAGCTATTGAAAATAAAGCCTTTGGGGCGGAAATTTTGCCTTTAAAAATTCAAGATAAGAAAAAAGAATTTATCTTTAGTGAAGATGAATTTGTGCGTAAAGATGCAAATTTAGAAGCTTTATCGCGTTTAAAACCTGCCTTTGATAAAAATGGCTCTGTTACCGCTGGTAACTCTTCGGGGGTTAATGATGGGGCAGCTATGTTATTGTTAAGTTCTAAAGAGAAAGCACTTGAGTTAAATTTACCCATTTTAGCGAAGCTTAAAGGTTTTGCTAGTGTGGGTGTAGAGCCTAGCATTATGGGTATAGGTGCGGCTTTTGCGGCGAAAAAGGTGCTTAAAGAACTTGATTTAAGTATTGATGATATAGAGCTTATAGAGGCAAATGAGGCTTTTGCAGCCCAAAGTTTAGCCACGCTTAGAGAGCTTGGGGCTGATGTAAATAGGGTAAATGTTAATGGTGGGGCTATTGCTTTGGGACATCCCATAGGTGCGAGTGGAGCAAGGATATTAGTAAGTCTTATTTATGCCTTAAGAGCTAGGGGCAAAAATTTAGGTTTGGCGACTTTGTGCGTTGGTGGCGGACAAGGAATTGCTGCTGTAGTTGAGATAGAAAGGTAAAAATGAATAAAATAATTACAAATTTAGATCTTGCTTTTAAAGACATAAAAGACGGCGTAACGCTTTTGGTTGGGGGTTTTGGTTTATGTGGGATACCTGAGTATGCCATCGCGAAAGTTAAAGAGCTTAATATTAAAAATTTAACCATAGTGAGTAATAACTGCGGTGTAGATAACTTTGGCTTGGGAATTTTGCTTCAAAACAAGCAAATTAAAAAAATCATCGCTTCTTATGTGGGGGAGAATAAAACTTTCGAGCAGCAATTTATCAATGGTGAGCTTGAAGTCGTTCTCACACCGCAAGGCACACTAGCCGAGCAGCTTAGAGCAGGGGGAGCTGGTATAGCGGGCTTTTATACGCAAACGGGTGTGGGGACTTTGGTCGCAGAAGGTAAAGAGCATAAGGAATTTGAGGGGAAAACTTATATTTTAGAAAAAGCGATTAAGGGGGATTTTGCTTTGGTTAAGGCGCAAAAGGCAGATAGATTTGGAAATCTTATCTTCAATAAAACGGCGAGAAATTTTAACCCTCTTTGTGCAATGGCGGGCAAAATTACCCTAGCTGAAGTGGAAGAAATCGTCGATGAAATCGAGCCTGATAGTGTCCATTTGAGCGGAATTTATGTCGATTTTGTCTATTGTGGCGAAAATTATGAAAAGCGCATAGAAAAAATCATCACAAAAGGATAAAAGATGTCAAAAGAACTTATAGTTAAACGAGCAGCTAGAGAAATTCAAAATGGAATGTATATTAATCTTGGTATAGGTATTCCTACGCTTATCGCCGATGAGATAGAAAAGCTAAATTTAAAGGTCTTTTTGCAGTCGGAAAATGGGCTTTTGGGTATAGGTGCTTATCCCACTAAGGAGCAAGTGGATGCAGATTTGATTAATGCAGGTAAGGAAACCGTTACAGTAGTCAAGGGCGCTAGTTTTTTTGATAGTGCTGAGAGCTTTGCAATGATACGCGGTGGGCATATTGACTTGGCGATTTTGGGAGGAATGGAAGTGTCTCAAAGTGGAGATTTGGCTAACTATATGATACCGGGCAAACTTGTCAAAGGAATGGGTGGGGCTATGGATTTAGTAAGCGGTGCTAAAAGTATAGTGGTGGTTATGGAGCATACGAATAAACACGGAGAAAGTAAGGTAAAGAAGAAATGCGGCTTACCTTTGACGGGAAAAGCTGTGGTTAATAAACTCATTACAGAGCTTGGAGTTTTTGAATTTGAAAATAATGAAATGTTTTTGGTGGAATTAATGCAAGGGGTTAGTTTGGAAGAATTAAAAGCTAAAACCGAAGCGGAATTTAAAGTCAGGCTAGGAGGTGTTTAATGTTAAAATCCTTTACTCAAATTTGTGTCAATTTAGCGTCAAAATGGCTTCCTGATTCTTTTGTTTTAGTGGCAATTTTAACTCTTTTTGTTTTTTTATCGGTGTGGGGTTTTACAAGTCAAGAGCCTTTGCAAATCGTGCAAAACTGGGGTAATGGTGCTTGGAATTTACTTGCTTTTTCTATGCAAATGGCTTTAGTGTTAGTTTTAGGGCAAGCCCTAGCAAGTGCGAAAATCATATCCACTTTTTTGCAAAGACTTGCTGATATACCTAAGGGTTATTTTAGTGCGATTTTGATGGTAAGTTTTCTTGGGCTTGTGGCTAATCTTATAAATTGGGGATTTGGACTGGTTATATCGGCGATTTTTGCAAAGGAAATTGCAAAAAAAGTTAGGGGTGTGGATTATCGTTTGCTCATTGCGGCGGCTTATTCTGGTTTTGTGGTGTGGCACGGCGGACTTTCAGGCTCTATACCGCTGACCTTATCGAGTGGAGGCGAAGCTTTATCGAAAAGCACAGCGGGAATTTTGAGTGAGAGTATCCCTAGCTCTATGACGATATTTTCAAGCTTTAATCTTACCATCATCGCTATTATTGTTTTATGCTTACCTTTTTTACTTGCCTTTATCCACCCAACTAAAGAGAACACTTTAGAAATTGACAAAAGGCTTTTAGAGCAGGAAAATAAAGACTTAGAGATTATCAATCATAGCAAGGATAAAAGTTTAGCCGTCTGGCTTGAAAATAGTTTTTTAGTTAGTGCTGCTATTTCTACTTTGGGTTTTGTGTATATTGTGTCGCATTTTGCTAAGGGTGGGGATTTAAATTTAAATGTTTTAAATATGATTTTTCTATTTTTAGGAATTTTATTACACAAAAAACCTGCCCTGTATATCAAAGCTATCAATACTGCTGCTAAAAATGCGGCGGGGATTTTACTGCAATTTCCTTTTTATGCAGGGATTATCGGTATGATGGTCGCTGGTGGGGAGCATAGCCTTGCAAGTGTGTTATCGCATTTTTTTATCAGTATTTCAAATTCTAATACTTTTGCACTTTTTGCTTTTTGGAGTGCAGGTTTTGTTAATATTTTTGTGCCATCAGGCGGAGGGCAGTGGGCTGTGCAAGCGCCGATTATGATACCTGCTGGACTAGAGCTTGGTATAAGTCCTGCGGTAACTTCTATGGCTATTGCTTGGGGAGATGCTTGGACTAATATGATTCAGCCTTTTTGGGCTTTACCTGCTCTTGCTATTGCGGGACTTGGTGCGAAAGATATTATGGGCTATTGTGTCATCACTCTTCTTTTTACAGGTTTGGTAATTAGTCTTGGATTTTTATTTTTAGTTTAATCAACAGCTTGGTTTAATTAAGATTTTAAACCTCGCTTTTATTGATAGAGCGAGGTTTTATGATAAATTATTTTAAAACGATTTAAAATCAAATAAATTATGAATAAAATTTTATAATTTTTTGTCCTCAAATAACTATAATGCCGCAAGTTATATTAATATAAATGTATATTAAAGACTTATTTTATCCTTAAATAAAAATTAAATATTTCTTGTTATAATTTTCCATTACGATTGTAAATTATTTTACAAGGAGGGGATTTTGGGGCAAAAGAGAGCTTTTACGAATCTTTTTGGCATTTTTTTACTCTTGCTTTTTGCTTTGTTTGCTGTGGGTTTTTATACCTTTTATAATGCAAAGGGCATTTCTTATTTTAGTAATGCTAGCGAGTCTTGTAATAATTGCCATATTATGAATGAGGTTTATAACGACTATTTGGCAGCTTCTCATTCTAAAAAGGTCAAAGGAGAGCCAAGGGCTAGTTGTGTGGATTGTCATTTGCCACATCAAGGTGTTAAAAAATGGGTTGCAAAGGCTGAGAGTGGCTTATCTCACGCTTATGCTTTTACCTTTAAGCTTGATGAGTTGCCGACAAATTTGAGTGCGACACAAAAAAGTAAAGAAATGGTGCAGGATAATTGCATTCGTTGCCACGGTGATTACGCTGGGGCAGCTATCAATGCGACAAGTAACCCACATAAAGATAATTCTTTAAGCTGTGTATCGTGCCATAGTGGTGTCGGTCATAAACGCGGATTTTAAATTAGGAGGTTTTAATGAATAAAAAGGGTCCTTTATACTTCGGTATAATCGTAGTTATCGCTTTAATCGGCGGAGTGTTATGGCTTAATAATGATGTGAATCAAAAGCAACAAGAAAGCGTAGGAGGTATCGTCAGTAAAAATTTCGTGGAGATGAGTGATGATAATCCTACCTTTGATGAGTGGGGTAAAAATTTCCCTGATTATTTAGATATGTATTTGACTGTGGAGAAGGAAAAGCCTTTTGAGACGGATTTTGGTGGAAATTTGGCTTATTCTAAACTTATCCGCTATCCGCAGCTTACTGTGCTTTGGGCGGGGTATCCCTTTTCTATTGACGCAAATGAAGAAAGGGGACATTTTTGGATACAAGTTGATCAAATGGACACAGCTAGAAATAACAAAGACTTTCTTAACGCTCACGGCTTTGCAGGTTTTGGCGGACAGCCAACAGCCTGTATGAATTGCCATAGTGGTTGGACTCCTTGGCTTTTGAAAAATGTCGCTAAAGATGACTGGGTAGCGTTTAACTCGACTAAATACTGGACTATGATTAAAAATATCCCAGCGGTTAATGGCTATAAAGAAGGCTCAGTAGAGCATAGCGGACCACATGGAGGTAAGAGAATGGGCGTAACCTGTGCGGACTGCCATACTCCAAATAATATGAGCTTAAGACTTACGCGTCCAGCAGCCATTAATGCCTTAGTGGCTAGAGGTTACGAAAGAGATGCGGAGCAAGGCGTGAAAGCGACTAGAGAAGAAATGAGAACTTTAGTTTGCTCACAGTGCCATGTTGAATACTACTTCAAACCAACAGGCGAAAAAGTTAAGGTTATGGGCGAAAGTATAGCAAATGATACAAGCAAAAAATGGTGGAACGGCACACAAAAAACTTACGATGAATTTGACACTTGGAGAGATGGTAACAAGCCTACCGAAATCGAAGTTGCTGGGATAGAGCTTGTTTTCCCTTGGAGTGAGTGGAAAAAGGGTGAGCCATTTAGAATAGAAATGTTTGACGAATATTATGAAAAAGTGCGTAAAGTTTTTGATAAAGACTGGGCGCATAAAATCAGCGGTGCGCCTATGATTAAAATTCAACACCCTGAAAGTGAGCTTTATAGTGGAGGTGTGCATGCGGCAAATGGTGTAAGCTGTGCGGATTGTCATATGCCTTATATTAGAAAAGGTGCGAAGAAAATGACTCAGCATAATATCACTTCACCTTTAGCAGATATTAATTCTGCTTGTAAAACTTGTCATAACCAAAGCGAAGATTATCTTAAGGCTCAGATTAAAGATATTCAAAACTCAACCGCACATAATCTAAGAACAGCAGAATATGCAATCGTTAGTCTTATCACAGACATTAAAACAATGCGTGATGCACTTGGTGCTTTAGAATCTTATCAAAGCGAAGGTAAGGCAGATGTGAAGAAGATTAATGAAGAGTTAAATGAAGTTTTAGAGCTTCATAGAAAAGCACAAATGAGAGCAGATTTTATTGGTGCGGAAAATTCAACAGGCTTTCATAATCCAAGAGAAAGTTCTAGAATGCTTTTACAAGCTGTGGATATGGCTAGAATGGGTCAAACTAAGCTTGTAGAAATCGCTAACGCAAATGGCATAGCAGGTTTTAAAACCTCAAATTTAGGCTTTGAAGATATGCAAAAACTAAATCCGGGCGAGATACGCTACAAAGTCGAGCTTAACGGACATAAGGAGGGAGAACGCTATTATAAGCACGATAATGTCAATGGTAGCCCATCAAATGCCCTAATCGAAGGGGATAAAAATCTCAAGCCTTACAATCATCAAGTCGTTGATAAGCAATAATTTAAGCCCGCAAAGTCGGGCTTATCTTCATTTCACTTTCACTTCACAGATTATATTTATAATACGCTAAATCTTTCAAGGAGTGAAATATGATTAACAAAAACAAGCTTTTTAGACAAATTCACATTTACACTAGTCTTTTTTTCTTACCCTGTGCTGTGCTTTTTGCTTTTACTGGTATGGCTTATATTTTTGGTTTCAATCAAGATGTGGGACTTAAAACGCAAAATTATATTTTGCAAAAAAATATAGAGGCGGGTAAGGAACGCGAGACGCTTTTAGAATTTTTAAAAGAAAATCATTTAAAAATTCCAAGTAATACCGAACTTCGCATTGGTAAGGGTAAGGGTAAGGGAAATTCGGCTAATGTGATGTTAATGGGAGGGACGCATTATAGTGTAGAAATGAAACCTGTGGCAAATCATTATGAGATTACGCTTAAAACTAGAAGCATTTTAGGAGATATGATAATGCTACATAAAGATAAAGCGGCGTGGTATTTTTCCGTGCTTTCTGTGGGCTTTGGAGTGGTGCTATTTTTACTTTATCTTTCTGGGCTTATGATAACATTTTTTGCAAGTAAAAAGGATAGGGCTAAACAGCTTACGACTTTTGCTATCGGGCTTTTAGTAACGATACTTTTAGCTTATTTAAGTTTATAATGCTCGGCTTTAAGCTGAGTATTATTTAAATTTTATTATAATCACACTTTCTTTTTACGGACAGATGGGTGAGTGGCTGAAACCACACCCCTGCTAAGGGTGCAGATCTTAACGGGTCTCGAGGGTTCAAATCCCTCTCTGTCCGCCACTTCTTTTAAATTTATCGTTTTTTGTAGCATTTTTAAATTTGATAATCGTTGAAACTTTGCTTTAAATTTGTAATGGTGTTATAATTCGTCAAAAAAGGAGTATCTATGCAAATCCATCAGTTTCAGCCTATTATTAGTTTTATTTGGAGTGTGGCAGATGATTTACTACGCGATGTGTATGTTAAGGGTAAATACCGCGATGTTATCCTGCCTATGACGATTTTAAGGAGGCTAGATGTTATCCTAGAGCCGACAAAAGATAAAGTTTTAGAGACTTACAACGAAGACAAAGATATAGCAGATGAAGATACTCTAAAAGATTTACTATGCAATGCAAGTGAGACCACATTCTACAACCACTCGCATTTCACACTCAAAAAGCTCTTAAATGACCCCAAAAACATTAGAATCAATTTTGAAAACTATCTTGAAGGCTTTAGTGAAAACATCAAAGACATTATCACAAAGTTTAAATTTCAAAATCAGCTTGACACGCTAGAAGATGCAAAAATCCTTTATGGCGTTATAGAGCGATTTTGCTCTCCTAAAATCAATCTTTCTATGCACGATATTAAAGACGATAAAGGCGAAATTCTCCATAAGGGCTTAAGCAATCTTGGTATGGGCTATGTCTTTGAAGAGCTTATAAGAAGATTTAATGAAGAGAATAATGAAGAAGCCGGCGAGCATTTCACACCCAGAGAGCTTATAGAGCTTATGACGCATTTAGTCTTTTTGCCTATAAAAGATAGAATCCAAAAAGGCACTTTTACTATCTATGATAATGCTTGTGGAAGCGGCGGTATGCTTACAGAGTCTAAAGAGTTTATCACAGATGAAAAAGGGCTTATCCAATCTAAAGCTACAATTTATCTCTACGGGCAGGAGATAAACCCAGAAACCTACGCTATCTGTAAAGCCGATATGCTAATAAAGGGCGAAAATCCCGACAATATCAAATACGGCTCAACCCTAAGCGAAGATAAACTAAGAGGCGAAAAATTTGACTTTATGCTGACAAATCCCCCTTATGGCAAATCGTGGGAAAAAGACCAAAAAGAATTAGATGTCAGCAAAAAGGGCGGAATCGCCACTTGCAATGACCCAAGATTTCAGGTAGGCATTACAAGTAAAAGTGATGGGCAGATGATGTTTTTGCTAAATATGCTAAGCAAGATGAAAAAGCCAAAGGAGAATAATGGCGTAGGCTCTCGCATAGCCTCCGTGCATAATGGCAGCTCACTTTTTAATAGCGATAGCGGTATGGTAGCTATCCGCAGATACATCATAGAAAACGACCTCCTAGAAGCCATCATCGCCCTGCCTACAAATATGTTTTACAACACAGGCATTCCCACTTTTATATGGATTCTAACCAACAACAAAACAGAATCTAAAAAAGACAAAGTCCAGCTTATAAATGCCACAAAAGAGACATATTATACAAAGATGAAAAAATCCTTAGGGCAAAAGCAAAATAATATGACAAAAGAACATATAGACAAGATTACAAATCTTTTCTTAGCAAATAAAGAAAATGATGACTGCAAGATTTTTGATAACGCTGAGTTTGGCTACACTAAAATCACCATTGAGAGACCAAAAAGCATAGAGCTTTTAGTAAATGATGAAAAGTTTCAAGCCTTGCAAGACAAAGATAAGATTCTAGAAAAATTACAAGAGCTAGATTCTAATCCGCAAGATTTCACAAGCAAAGAAGACTTTATAAACTTCCTTGATGTCAAACTCAAAAAAGCAGAGGAAAATTTACTCATAGATTCTGATAAGACAAACAACACGGAGAAAATCCCCCTAACACAAGATATACAAAGCTACTATGAAAACGAAGTAAAGCCCTATGTGCCAAACTCTTGGATAGCGTGGGATACTCTAAACATAGGCTACGAGATTTTGTTTAACAAATATTTCTATACCTACACAGCCCCACGAAGCCTAGAATCTATCAATAAAGATTTACAAGACTTAGAGCAAGAAACGCAGGATTTATTAAGGGAGATTCTATAATGCGTGTTTATAAACCTAGCGGGATAGAATGGCTTGGGGAGATTCCGCAAAGTTGGGAGATTAAACCTCTCCAAGCTATTTTTAATCAAAGAAATGAGCAAAATAATAATTTAGAATTTCAAACAATTCTTTCACTTGTTAAAGATGTCGGCGTAATACCTTATGAAGAAAAAGGAAATGTCGGCAACAAAGCAAAAGACGATTTGCAGGGCTATAAGATTGCAAGAGTTAATGATTTAGTATTAAACAAAATGAATGCTGTAATCGGCTCATTAGGTGTTTCAAAATATGATGGTTTAGTTAGTCCCATTTATTTAGTTTTATATATTGAAAATCCAAACTATTTGATAGCTTATTATTCTTATCTTTTTCAAACAAAATCTATCCAAAAGTTTTTAAGAAAATTTGCTTATGGTATTATGGAAATTAGGGAAAGTATAGATTATTTAGAATTTAAAAAGATGTTTTTACCTACACCCCCACTCCAAGAGCAAAAAGAGATTGCGGAATTTTTAGATTCTAAGTGCGAGAAGATTCAAAACTATATAGACAAAAAGCAAAAGCTAATCACACTTTTACAAGAGAAAAAAACAAGCCCTAATTAACGAAGCCGTTACAAAAGGACTTAATCCAAATATAGAATCTAAAAATAGTGGTATAGAATATCTCGGGCTTATTCCACACCACTGGGAAGTAAAAAAGTTGAAGTATGTAGGAAAAGTTGTTTTAGGGAAAATGTTATGCAACGAATATCAAAAAGGTTATAGCCATTGCTATTATCTTAAGTCAAAAAATCTACAATGGCTAAATGTAGAAGTATCACAAGTTGAAAAAATGTGGTTTTCAGAATATGAAAAATCTCTTTACAGAATTAAAAAAGATGATTTACTGGTAAGCGAAGGTGGAGAAGTGGGAAAAACTTGTATTTGGAATAATGAGTTAGCAGAATGTTATATCCAAAATTCAGTGCATAAAATTACATTAAATAAATTCAATAATGCTAAATTTTTTCTCTATGCATTTTTTGCTTATGGAAAACTAGGGGTTTTTGATTCTGTTGTTAGTCGTGTAAGTATAGCTCATTTAGTGCTTGAAAAGTTAATTAATGTTGATATGGTTGTGCCACCACTCCAAGAGCAAAAAGAAATTGCGGCATTTTTAGATTCCAAAGTGGCACAAATAGATTCAGCTATAGAGAAAACAAAAAAGCAAATAGAACTTGTGAAGGAATACAAAAACACACTCATAAACGAAGCCGTTTGTGGTAGGATAAATTTAGAAAGGAAGTAAAATGAGAAATTACACAGAAAAAGACTTAGAAAGCTTTATAGAATCTGCTTTATTAGAAAATGGCTATATCAAAAGAGAAAGCAAAGATTATGATAAAAGCTTATGTATGGATAAAGAGCTATTTGAACGCTTTTTACAATCAACTCAAGCAAAAGCCCTGCAAGAATTAGAAAAAAGAAATATAAAAGAGCAAGAGTTGCTAAAAAGAGTGGCTTCACAAATAAGGCGGAGAGGAATTCTAAAAGCCTTGCAAGCTCATATAGAAATAATGGGCGTTAAACTCTCTCTAGCATACCCTAAGCCAAATTCAAGTGCTAATCCACAAGCCCTAGAAAATTATGAGAAAAATATCTTTTCTATCACGCGTCAGCTTTATTTTAGTGAAAAAAATAATAAGTCTTTAGATATGGTGATTTTCTTAAATGGACTACCCCTTATCACTATGGAGCTTAAGAACCCTTTCACAGGTCAAAATGTCTATAATGCCATAGAACAATACAAAAAAGATAGAGACCCTAGAGAGAGTATATTTAAGCAAAGTGTGGTGCATTTTGCCCTAGATAGTGATTTAATTTATATGAGCACAAAGCTAGAGGGAGTGGGGACGAGATTCTTACCCTTTAACCGTGGGCTAAATAATGGCAGTGGGGCGATAGGGTGTGAATGTGGTGGAGGCAATCCAGCGGTAAAAGATAAGATGAAAACGAGCTATTTTTGGGAAGAGCTTTTACAAAAGGATACTTTAGCAAATTTGCTTTTTAACTTCGCACAAATTGTGAAAAAAGATAAGGCGGAATTTGTGATATTTCCTAGATTTCATCAATTTGATGTCGTCCGTAAGCTTTTAAAAGATGTAAAAGAAAAAGGCGTGAGGCAAAGATACCTTATCCAGCATAGTGCAGGAAGTGGGAAAAGCAACTCCATAGCGTGGTTAGCACATAATCTAGTAAGCTTACATAGAAGGCAAAATGATGAAGAAAAACCTGTCTTTGATAGCATTTTAGTCGTAACGGATAGAAGGGTGCTTGATAGACAAATACAAGAAAATGTCAAGTCTTTTGAGGAAAATAAAGGTCTTGTAGAAGCTATCACAGATGGAAGCAGACAGCTAAAAGCCGCCATAGAAGAGGGTAAAAAAATCATCGTTACAACGATACAAAAATTCCCCTATATCGCTGATGAAATCACGCATTTAAGTGATAAAACCTTTGCTATTATCATAGATGAAGCACATTCAAGCCAAAGTGGTAAAAACGCACAAGAAATGGCAAAAGCCATAAGCAATAAAGAATCTAATCACATAGATTCTAATGAAATAGACATAGAAGAAGAGCTGATAAAAATCATTGAAAATAAAAAGTTTCAAAAAAATGCAAGTTATTTTGCTTTCACTGCTACGCCTAAGCCAAAAACGCTAGAAATGTTTGGAAGTGCTTGTGAGATAAATGGGGAGAAAAAATTTATCCCCTTTCATCTCTACTCTATGAAACAAGCCATAGAAGAGGGCTTTATCCTTGATGTGTTAAAAGGCTATATCACTTATACAAGCTACTATAAAATCATCTCTAGCATAGATGATGATAAAGAATATGATAAAGCAAAAGCAAATGCGAAATTAAGAGCCTATGTAACAAATCATCCTGAAACGATTGAGAGAAAAGCAAAAATAATGATAGAGCATTTTTTTCAAAATATTTATAAAAAAATCGGTGGCAAGGCAAAGGCAATGGTCGTTACAAGCTCTAGGGAGAATGCGGTTAAATATTATCTTTTCTTTAAAAAGTATTTGCAAGAGAATTACCCAGAGTATCAAGCTTTAGTGGCATTTTCAGGGGATAAGGAAATAAATGGGGAGAGTTATAGCGAAGCAGAGCTTAATGGCGTTAGTGAAGCTATGCTAAAAGATGAATTTAAAAAGGATAATTATCGCTTTTTAATTGTCGCAGAAAAATATCAAACAGGCTTTGATGAGCCGCTTTTACATACAATGTATGTAGATAAAGCCTTAGAGGGCATAAGTGCAGTGCAAACACTCTCACGCCTGAATAGAATATGCAAAAATAAAGAGGATACTTGTGTGCTAGATTTTGCAAACACGCACGAAAAGATTGGCAAATCTTTTAGCACTTTTTATGGGCAGACTTATCTCAAAGAGCCGACAAATATCGATAATATTTACACGCTTAAAAGCGAGTTATTTGACTATGGAATTTATACGCAATATGAGTTAGATGACTTTGCAAAAGCTATTTTAGATGAGCAAAGCGAGGATAAAATCCACTCTAAACTTGATAATATGATAAAAGAATATAACGCAAAAAGCGATGATAAAAAGACAGAGTTTTACACAAAGGCAAGGGTGTATTTAAGAGAATATTCTTTTCTAGCACAAATTTTACCCTTTAATGATATAGAACTTGAAAAATTATCTATTTTGCTAAAAATGCTTATCACAAAGATTGCCCCACCACGCACGGAGGATTTAGCAAAGGGGATAGTAAATAATGTAGATTTAGAGAGCATACGCATAATACTTGAGAGCAAAAAGGATATAGAGCTAGAGGAGGATAAAGGCGGGGTTAAACCATCAAGTGCTGATGGCTCTAGCAAGAAGGAAGTAGAGCTTGAACGCTTATTAAACATCGTTAGGGAATTTAACACTAAATTTGGTAGCGTGGATTTTGGGACAAATGAAAAGATAGCAAAAGAACTTATGGATTTAAAAGATGATATTGCAAAGGAGCAGACTTTTAGAGATTCTTTAGGTGATGAGCAAAATGCACGCAGGTTATTTGCGGATATTTTTAAAAATCAATATTTACAATTTTTTAAGAGAAACAAGGATTTTTTTACACAGCTTGACAATAAAGAAGAATTTAAAGAAAGAGTTTCTAATGTGATATATGAGATGATTGATGAGGGTTATCAACATAATGCTTTTAAAAGCTTTTAAAAATTTAAACCGCCTTATAAATTACAATTTTAAATTTTTCTTAATCAAGCATTCAACATAAGCTGTTAGAATTCTCCCTTTTATAAAGAGGGTTTATGATGCGTAAAATTCATTTTATAGGTATAGGCGGCATAGGAATTTCTGCTTTGGCTAGATTTTTAAAAGAAAAGGGCTATGAGATAAGTGGTAGCGATTTAAAGCCTAGTAAAATCACAAAAGAGCTTGAAAGCGAGGGTGTGAAAGTATCAATCCCCCATAATGAAGAAAATGTATGCGGTAAAGATTTAGTTATTTATTCTGCGGCGATTAAGGAGGAAAATAAAGAATTTAAACACGCTAAAGCCCTTGGCATTAAATGTCTTTCAAGAAAAGAAGCTTTACCCTTAATTTTAAAAGATAAAAAGGTTTTTGCTGTGGCTGGAGCACACGGCAAAAGCACGACTTCTAGCATTTTGGCTTCATTGCTAAATGATGCGAGCGTGATTATCGGGGCGGTGCTTAAGGAATTTGGTTCAAATATGATTTATAAAGAGAGCGAAAGGCTTGTTTTTGAGGCAGATGAAAGCGATAGCTCTTTTTTAAATTCAAATCCTTATTTGGCGATTGTTACAAATGTAGAAGCTGAACATTTGGAGCATTATAATAACGACCTTTCTAAGCTCCATAATGCTTATGCGGATTTTTTAAATGCAGCTAAAATACGAGTGATTAATGCTGAAGATCATTTTTTAAGAAACTATAAAGGCGAAGCTTTAAGGCTTTATCCAAGTTTGGATATTAAAAATGTTTCTATGCAAATTGAAGATTATAAGCCACTTACGCGTTTTGAATTTAAAAATTTGGGGCAATTTAGTGTTTTTGGTATGGGTTATCATTTAGCTCTTGATGCGGCTTTAGCGGTAATGGTAGCTTTGGAATTTGAAGATGTGGAGCAGGTGCGTTTAAAGCTTAAAAATTACCAAGGCATTAAAAAGCGTTTTGATATTTTATATGCAGATGAAGATTTGGCTATTATTGATGATTATGGACATCATCCAACGGAGATTAAGGCAACTTTAAAGGCGGCGAAAGAATATGCAAAATTGGCGGGTTACTCTAAACTTACGGCTATTTTTGAGCCACATCGTTATACGCGTTTGGTGGCAAATTTGGAGCATTTTAAGGAGGCTTTTAGTGAGGTGGATGCTCTTGTTATTTTGCCTATTTATGCGGCTGGAGAAGATGAAATTGAGATTGATTTAAGGACACATTTTCCTAAAGCCTTATTTGTAGATGATATTAAAAGAGAGGGAAAATTCTTGGTAGCAAATAGGGGAGAGCTTTTTGATGAGGGGCTTATTATAGGATTTGGAGCGGGAGATATTAGTGTAAAATTGAGAGCTAATTAGCTTAAATTTAGAGCCTCTAACATAGCTTTTTGAATTTGTTTTTGCTGATTTTTTAAGTCAAAAAAAAGCTCAAAAGCAAAAACGCCCTGCCATAAAAGCATATCAAGCCCATCTTTATGTTTGATATGTTTTTCTTCATAAAATTTTATAAAAGGCGTTTTTTTACCATAAATCACTTCAAAAGCGTATTTTGTTTGTATTTTTTTCAATAAATTGACATCGCAAGGCAAGTAATCATCGCTTAAACCTGCTGAAGTGCTATTAATGATAAGATCGAAATTAAAGTCCTTTAAATCCTCATAAAGCACACAATTAAAATCCTTAAAATGGGCGAAATTTTTCTCACTTCTATTTGCTATAAGGCTTGTAATATTTTTTTGTTTTAAGGCATAAGCGATAGCTCTAGCTGTGCCTCCCGCACCTAAAATTAAGGCTTTTTTTACATCTTTAAATTCCTCAATAGCCTTTAAAAAGCCCGGTGCGTCTGTATTGTAAGCATAAATTTGATTTTCTTTTAAGATAAGAGTATTGGCAGAGCCTATTTGCTCGGCTAAATAATCTTTAAAATCGGCTATTTTAAGAGCTTCTTCTTTAAAGGGTAGGGTAATGTTTGCACCATTTAATTCAAGCTTAAAAAGGCTTTCTTTAAGCTTTTCTTTATCTTTAAGGTGGAAGCGAGTATAGATGCCATTAAGCCCTAAGAGTTTAATGGCATTATTGTGAATTCTAGGCGATTTAGAATGCGAAATAGGATCGCCTATGACACAAAAAAATTTCATTTTAGCGTGAAAGAAAAGGCGTCTTTTGCTATTTCTTGGCGAATTTTTGCAAGTTCATTTGCAATTTTATCTTTTTCAAAAGGACCGATTAAAACCTTAGTAATTTCCTTGCCATTAACCGTCGTTTTAAAGAGTTTATAATCATAACCTTTAGCTTTGACATTGGCAAGTTCTTTAGATTTTTGGTCTAAATTACTAACCGAAAAAATTTGCACATACATACCCATAGCAAGACCGCTTGAGTGTGTTGGGACAGCTTCGACATTTTTAAATAAGTCCTTAGGGTTAGCTTCTTTTTTAGGAGTTTCTTTCTTAGGGTTTTCTTTGACTGGAGCTTCTTGTTTTGGTTTAGCTATGTTTTGCTTTACTGGGTTTGATTCTTGTTTGGCGACAGGTGGAGGCGTTTGCTCTTCTATCTCTGCTGGCTCTTGGATGGCAGGTGGAGGCGTTTGCGTTTCGTTATTGACGCTAGGCTCTATTTGAGCTTGAGAGCTTTCGTTACTCTCTTCGCCTTGAAGCTGTTTTCTTAAAAGATCAAATTGATCTTCAGGGCTATTTTCTGTGATTGGCATATTTTCAAAACCATTGTTAGATTCTGTTGGGGTTTGAGTGATTGGTTCGCTTGGTGGGGTTAATTGCTCCGTGCTTTCATCACTATTGATAAGCTTCATAACTATCATAACGACTAAAAAAAGTATGATAAGAGCGATAGCCCTAAGGAGAATTTTCTTAATTTTCTCATTTTTATTACTTTTTTCTAAGATGATATCATCAAATTCATTTTTTTTATTGTTTTCCATAATTTTCCTTTTTACATATGTTTAGACCACGAACTACCGCGTTCTTTTTGATAAACCTCATAAGGCACCACTAAAATATTAAAATCCCTTGGCATATCCATACTAGGAAAAACCTTCCATTCAATAGGCATTTTACTAGCAAACATCATAGAAAGTTTAGAGGCTAGAGAATAGCCCTCATTTAAAGCCGTGTGTCCTTTATGGATATAAAGATGCAAATGTCCTGGCGTTTTAGTTTTGTAGGCTGTAAAATTAATAAAACCCTCTTCGCGTAGGATAAGCTGTGCTCTATGCCAAAACCTCTCAGCGTTAAAGCCATTATAGTCAAAAACGATATTTTCGACCTTATTATCTTTTGTGATAAGGTCGTGAGCAACAACGATTTTTTTATTAGCGTGTTCCCTTAAAATATTTGCGTTAAGAGGAGCATCAATCCTTTCAAATTTATTAAAAAAATACCTACCTCTATGTTCGCATTTGCTGACAATCTTATCTCGTTTAATATAATAATGATCGCTTATCATTTTTATAAGCGACATATCCATAGCGGAAATCAAAACATAGCCTTTGGATAAATGATAAAATCGCTCGCAAGTTTTTTAAGCTTTTCTTTTGTGTTGATTTGTAAATTTGTATTGTTGATATCATCTAAAATATCCGCAATGGAGTGCGCTACTATTTCAATCTCTTTTTCCTTAAAGCCTCTTGCAGTAAGCGCTGGTGTGCCAAGTCTTAAGCCACTTGTTATAAAAGGGCTACGCGTTTCACCAGGGACTGTGTTTTTATTGGCAGTAATGCCTGCATTTCCTAAAGCTAAATCCGCATCTTTGCCGCTAAATTCTTTATCTAAAAAACTCATTAAAACAAGATGATTGTCCGTGCCATCGCTTACAAGTTTGAATTTTCTTTCCATTAAGATTGTTGCTAAAACTTTAGCATTTTGCACAACTTGCTTGGCATAGTTTTTCCACTCAGCACTTAAATTAAATTTAAAGCCCACAGCCTTAGCGGCAATGATATGCATTAAAGGACCGCCTTGAATTCCAGGAAAAATCGCAGAATTAATTTTTTTAGCAATTTCTTCATCATTACACATAATAATTCCACCTCTAGGACCTCTTAGGGTTTTGTGTGTGGTTGAGCTTACGATGTGTGCGTGAGGGAAAGGACTAGGATGCTCACTGGCTACGACAAGTCCAGCAATGTGAGCAATATCTGCAAAAAGATAAGCCCCCACTTCATCGGCTATCTCTCTAAATTTAGCAAAATCAATAATCCTAGCATAAGCACTTGCCCCGCATACAATGAGTTTTGGCTTAACGATGTGTGCTATTTCTCTTACTTTTTCATAATTAATACGCCCATCAAGCTCAACTCCATAAAAAAAGCTTTCATACATTTTACCCGAGCTACTAACCTTAGCTCCGTGTGTGAGATGTCCTCCGTGGCTTAAATCCATACCTAAAATTCTATCTCCTGCATTAAGCAAGGCAGCATAAACGCCTTGATTTGCTTGTGAGCCTGAATTTGGCTGGACATTAGCAAAGGCACAATTAAAGAGTTTTTTGCATCTTTGGATAGCAAGAGTTTCAATTTCATCAACAATCTCACAGCCACCATAATATCTTTTCCCCGGATAACCTTCGGCATATTTATTTGTCAAAACACTACCCATTACCTCCATCACTTCAGGCAGAGTAAAATTTTCACTTGCTATCATTTCAAGTCCATCGCATTGACGCTTTAATTCTGCAGTGGTAAGATCGTAAATTTCTTTATCAAATTGCTCTAAACTCATTCTTTATCCTCCTTAAGTTCTGATTTTAACGGACGCATCGCTGGAAATAAAATCACATCGCGGATAGATTTTTTTCCGGTTAAAAGCATTACAAGCCTATCAATGCCTATACCCTCACCAGCAGTTGGTGGCATACCATAGCCTAGAGCATTAACAAAGTCTTCGTCCATTTCACACGCTTCTTCATCTCCAGCATTTTTGGCTTCGATTTGCTTTAAAAATCTTTCATATTGATCAAGCGGATCGTTTAATTCATTAAAACCATTAGCTATCTCTTTACCTGCGATAAAAAGCTCAAAACGCTCGGCTATATTTTCATCTTTTTCACTACGCCTTGAAAGAGGGCTTATAGATATAGGAAAGTCTATAATGAAAGTGGGATTAATAAGCTTATCTTCGACATAATGATCAAAAAGTTCTGCTTGTAAATGTCCTAAATCTAATTTTTCATTTGCTTCAAAACCGTCATTTTTGAGTTTATTTAGAATTTGTTCTTTGTTTTCGATTAGTTCTTTGTCTAAATTTCCATATTTTTTTAAGGCTTCTTTATAGCTAATCCTTTCAAAAGGTTTAGAAAAGTCGATGATTTTATCGTCAAATGTGATTTTCGTTTCTAAATTTAATTCTTTCAAAAGTAGAGCGAAAAGTTTCTCTGTTAAATCCATCAAATCCCTATAATTGTGATAAGCCCAATAGAATTCAATGGTTGTAAATTCTGGATTATGCGTTAGATCCATACCTTCATTTCTAAAACAGCGATTAATCTCAAAAACAGCTTCAAATCCCCCTACAATTAACCTTTTTAAATGAAGTTCTGGAGCAATTCTTAAAAATCTTTCTACGCCTAGTGCATTATGGAAGGTTACAAAAGGCTTGGCATTTGCTCCACCTGCAATGGGGTGCATCATAGGGGTTTCTACTTCTAAAAAACCTTTATTTTCAAAAAAATGTCTAATCAAACTCACAATTTTAGAGCGCGTGAAAAAATCTTTTCTAACATCTGCGTTCATAATCATATCCACATAGCGTTTGCGATATCTTTGCTCTATATCTGTGAGTCCGTGAAATTTTTCAGGTAAAGGCACTATACTTTTTGTCGCAAGAATTAATTCGCTAATGTGCAGACTAAATTCTCCCATTTTCGTTAAAAAAGGATAGCCTTTAGCTAAAATAATGTCGCCCACTTCTAAATTTTTCTTAAAGAGATTAAATTGTTCTTCTCCTATGCTGTCTTTAGAAAAATAAATTTGGACATTTTCACTTTCATCTTCTATATTTGCAAAGATAGATTTTCCGGCTATTCTTAAAAGCTTAACGCGTCCTGCTATGCTTACTAAGACTTTTTCATCTCTTTTTTCATCTTTTTGTGTAATGTAAGCAAATTTATTTTTAAATTCCTTAATGCTTAATTCTTTTTGTAAAAAATGTGGGTAAGGATTGATCCCTGCTGTTTTAAGTTCTGCTATTTTGGCGATTCTTTGCTGTTCTAAAATATTATCAAACATTTATATTTTTACCTTTGTTTTATGATTGCAATCGCTACAAATTCCATAAAGTTGCATTAAATGTCCCGTGAGTTTAAAATGATGCTCATTGGCGATTAAAGATTGCTGTCTTTCGATGATAGGGTTTTCAAATTCTATAATTTTTCCACAGACTTTGCAAATCATATGGTCGTGGTGAGGCTTGTTTGCAAGTTCGTATTTTTTGCCCGCAGAGCCAAAGGATAAGGAGGTTACCATTTCAGCTTCTTCAAGTAAATTAAGCGTTCTATACACTGTGGCTATGCCGACATTAGAGTCTGGTTCGGCTTGTTTGATTTCCATATATAAGCTTTCTGGAGTGTAGTGTGTGTCGCTATGGTAAAGCGTTTTAAGTAAAACTTCTCTTTGTTTTGTGTATTTGAGCCCACCCTCACGCAAAATTTTTTTAAATTTTTCAAGTAAAACATCATATTCTAAATTTTCCATTAGCATTTATTGTCCTTGAGTTTCATTGGATATATTTTCTACACTTTCTTTTAAATTTTGTTGTGCCTCTTCTAGGTTTTGTTTCGCTAAAGGCTGATTCATTATAAATGCACCGGTGTTTTTAAGTAAATTTAAGGTGTAGCTATCTTTGGCGAAATTTTCTAATTTATCGTTTAAAAAGTCTATTCTAGCGACACAAAAGATTAAAATTGCAAAAATTAAAAAAACCTTAGCTCCGCCAAACAAAAAGCCACCAATTTTATCTAGAAAGCCTAAGCCACTAAGTTTAACAAGTTTTGCTAAAAAATTTCCAAGTAATAAACAAGCAATCCAAAAAACAATTAAGATCGCCAAAAAGCCCGCAAAAGAAGCTAAAGATTCATTTTCTATTCTATAGAAAGTATTTTGTATGAAGGAAGCACCATCATTGGCATATTTTGAAGCAACAAAAACTCCACCCACTATACCTAAAAGTCCAAAAATTTCCCTAAATAGTCCATTTAAAATCCCTTTAAGTCCTAGTAATAAAGTGAAGCCAATAATAAAAGCATCAAACCAATAAAAATTCATTTTAATCTTACCTTAAAAATAAAAATCTATAAAACACATTTTACTTTAAATCCAAAAATGATGAGTAAATCACTCTATGATTTTTGGCACAGAGAAAAATCTTTCCTCGTGGCTAGGTGAATTTTTTAATACATTTTCTATCACTTCAGATGTTTTTTCATCATCGGCTCTTAAAGGTGTGCCACCTTTTAGTGTGTTAATGGTAACTTTGTTTTGACTTAAATCTAGCGTGTTAAGCTTATCGACAAAATTGACAATTTCACTCAATTCGTTAATTACACTTTGTCTTTTTTCTTCATTAATCTTTAGAGCACTAAGTTTCTCAAGCTTATTTAAAAGTTTTTCATCAATTTGCATTTGTAATCCTAAATTTTTCAAAATTTCGAGCGAATTATAACATAAAAGGCTTAATTGTTTAGAATATTTTGCGTTTATTATGATACAATTTTGCAAAAATTTAAATAAGGAATTATTTTGGCATTAAAAGAGAATTTAAGAGCGATAAAAACAGAGATGAATACAGAAGAGCAATTTTTGGAAAATTTCATCAAAGGTGAGAGATTTATACGCAAATATAAACTTTATCTTGTCAGTTTTGTCATTATTTTTGTTTTATGGTTGATAGTCAGTTTTGTTATGGATACTATAAAAGAGAGTAATGTAAGGGAAAGTAATGAAATTTACGCCAATTTGCTCGTAAAAAATGACGACAAAATTCTTTTAGATAAATTAAAAAATAAAAATCTTAATTTATATGCCATTTTTTTAATGCAGAAATTGACTCAAAATCCAACAAATACGCAAATTTTGCAAGAACTTAACACATTGAGTGAGAGTGAAAAAATCGACCCCATATTTCGCAATATTATAGCTTTGACTAACAATAATAAATCCATATTTTTAAAAGATTATGCTAAAATTTTGGAAGCTTATGTTCTTTTAGAGCAAAAGAAAATTGAAGAAGCAAATGTTATTCTTGCGCAAATTAAGCCAAATACACCTCTAGAGAAAATTGCTAAAAATCTTAAACATTATCAAGGTATATCACAATGAAACATATTATAGTAACTCTTTTTTGTCTTTTTTTGCTTTGTGCTTGTGGCACAAAAAGGCAGTATTTTACACCTAGCTATGAGGATGGAGTTTTAAATTCTAGTGGAAGTTTGGGAGCTAAAATTATTGATTATAATATTGCTTCAGCTAAACTAAATAATAGCAAAACAATCTTCAAAAATGACGGCATTTTAGATTTTAAGCTAGAGAAAAATTATACTCTTTTACATTATCAAAATGGCGAATTTGTTGTCGCGGATAATAGGGGTAATTTGAAAATTTTAAATGCGGATAAGGAGGAGCTTTACGCATATCAATTTGATGCAAGTGTTTTAAGTGTAGCTTTAGATGGAGATGATATTGCTTTAATTTTGGCAAATAATACTATTGTTTTGGCAAATCGTAGTTTAGGCGTGAAATTTTCTAAGACTTTCACGCAAGCCGTAGCACAAGATTATCGTTTTGCTGCTCCTGTATTTTTAGGAGAGTTAATTATTTATCCTACCTTGGATGGAAAGCTTGTTGTTTTTTCAAGACTTAGTTCTCAAATTATAAAAGATGTGATTGTTTCATCGCAAGACTTTTTTAATAATATTATTCATTTAAGCGTTTTAGGTGATAAAATGATAGCTGCAAGTGGAAAAAAGATTATAGTTGTTACTCCTGTAAAGACTTTTTATTTAGATTTAGATATTAAAGAAGTACTTGTTGATGATAATGCTATTTTTATTTTAGGAAAAGATGGAAGTGTAATAAAGACGGATTTTGAGTTAAAAAAGCTTGATGAAAAGAAATTTGAATTTGCTATTTTTAATAAAGCAAGCATTTATGGAAATCATTTGTATGTTTTTGAAAAAATGGGGTTTTTAATTAAGTGTGATACTAAACTTGAAAATATAGAAATTTTTAAACTCGAAGGAGCCATAGATAAAAAATCTTTTATGGATGGAAATAAGTTTTATTACGATAATCGTATTTTGGATTTAGATAAAGTTTTATAGGATTGATGTGGATTTGAGTGAATTTACCAAGAAGCGAAGCTATTCTTGTGTTTTGAGTGGGAAGAATTTGGTTTTTTCTTATACGGGCAAGTCGAGATTTGTATTAAAAGATGCAGTATTTTTAGAACGCTTATGTCTTGATGTTTTGGAAAAATATAATATTAAAAATGCTAATTTTTCTTTCATTTCACACTCAACGCTTTGTTCTAAGGCTAAGACTTATTTGCAAATGAAAGGCTTTAGTATTAATGCTTCTATGTGATATAGGTAATTCTAGTACCAATTTTTTAGATGATAATAAATATTTTACTTTAAACATAGAGCAGTTTTTAGAATTTAAAAGTGAGCAAAAAATTTATTATATTAATGTCAATGAAAGACTTAAAAATTATTTATCCACACAAAATCATTTTATCAATCTTGAGCCTTATTTTGCTTTTGATACGATTTATCAGGGGCTTGGCGTGGATAGAATCGCGGCTTGTTATACTATAAGCGATGGAGTGGTTGTTGATGCTGGAAGCGCAATTACTGTGGATTTGGTGTCGAATTTTATTCATTTGGGAGGATTCATTTTGCCCGGAATTGCTAATTATAAAAAAATTTACGCTCATATATCCCCACGCTTAAAAAGTGAATTTAATACACAAATTAGCTTTGATGCCTTTCCACAAAAAACAAGCGATGCCTTAAGCTATGCTGTTTTTAAAGGAATTTATTTACTTATCAAAGATGTGGCAAAAAATGAAAAATTATATTTTACGGGAGGAGATGGTCAGTTTTTAGCAAATTTTTTTGACAATGCTATTTATGATAAATTGTTAATTTTTAGAGGAATGAAAAAGCTTATCAGTGAAAATCCTCGCATTTTAAAGCTTTAAAATGTTACTATTTTACTCATAAAATTTAAGCTTTTATAGCTTTTATTTTTTTATAAAATAAAATGAATTACACTTTTATTTTGTAAAGAAATAAATTATTTTAAGGAAAATTAATGAGCCGGCAAGAATTTGATGTCTTAGTTATAGGAGCTGGAATTTCTGGTGCAGCTTTATTTTATGAGCTTGCTAGATATACAGATATTAAAAATATCGCTTTAATAGAAAAGTATCACGCTCCAGCAACTATAAACAGCAAAAGCACAAGTAATTCACAAACTATACATTGTGGCGATATAGAGACAAACTACACTTTGGAAAAGGCACAAAAAGTCAAACGCACTGCCGATATGATAGTTAAATATGGACTTTTGCAAAATGCACAAAACAAGTTTATGTTTTCTCATCAAAAAATGGCTTTAGCTGTAGATGATACAGAATGTGAGTATATGAAGGGTCGCTATGAGGAATTTAAAGAACTTTACCCTTATATTAAATTTTTTGATAAAAATAAAATTAAACAGATAGAACCTAAGGTCGCCCTTGGGGAGGACGGCGTAAGCGATAGGAGGGAAAATATTGTCGCTATGGGTGTTGAAGCGGGAGAAGTTTTTACGACTGTTGATTTTGCTAAGATGAGTGAAAGTTTAATTGAAGAAGGACAAAAGCAGGGTAAAAACACTTTGGTAGCTTTTAATGAGGAGGTTGTGCATATTTCTAAAGAAAATGGGGTTTTTACTATAAGGACTGCAAATTTTAAAGAGTATAAGGCTAAGGCTGTTGTGGTAAATGCTGGCGCACATTCTTTGTATCTCGCACACAAAATGGGCTTGGGGCTTGATAAATCTTGTTGGCCTGTGGCAGGAAGTTTTTATCTTACAAAACAAAAACTTTTAAATGGCAAAGTTTATATGGTGCAAAATCCTAAGCTCCCATTTGCAGCACTTCACGGAGATCCTGATTTAATGGCAGATATGAATACGCGTTTTGGTCCAACAGCTTTAGTAATTCCTAAGCTTGAGCGTTATAAAGGCTTGAAATCTGTGCCAGAATTTTTTGAGGCTTTGAAGCTTGATAGGGTTGTATTAAGTGTGAGTTTAGGCATGTTTAAAGATGCTACGATTCGAAATTATATTCTCTATAATTATTTATATGAATTGCCTTTTATTAATAAAAACTTATTTGTTAGAAATGCTAGAAAGATTGTCCCAAGCTTAAAGGCTGATGATATTTATTATGCTAAGGGTTTTGGTGGGGTGCGTCCGCAAGTGATTGATAAAACAAAAAGAGAGCTTATGCTAGGTGAAGCCAGCATTAATGAGGTTGATGGTATTATTTTCAATATGACACCAAGTCCGGGTGCGACAAGCTGTCTTGGCAATGCCGAAAGAGATGCAAAAATGGTTTGTGATTATTTGGGTGCTAAATTTGATGAGGATAAATTTAGCACAGAATTATTGTGAGGTAAAAATGCTTAAAAAAACTAAAATAGTCGCCACAGTTGGTCCAGCTAGTGAAAGTGAGGAAGTTTTACGCCAAATGATCATTAATGGCGTTAATGTTTTTAGATTAAATTTTTCTCACGGAACTCACGAGTATCATAAGCAAAATTTAGAAAAAATTCGTAAGGTAGCAAGTGAGCTAAATGCAAGAATAGGGATACTTCAAGATATTAGTGGTCCTAAAATTCGCACAGGTGAGCTTAAAGAGCCTTTCGATCTTAAAAAGGGTGATAGATTAGATTTTTACCGTAGTAAAATTCTTGGAGAAAGGATTGATGGGGCACATTATAAATTAAGCATTAATCAAAGCGATATTTTAAATATGCTAAAAATAGGGGAATATGTCTATCTTTATGATGGTAGCATTCGTGCAAAAATAGTGAGCGTTAATGAAAATTTTATCCAAAGTGTGGTAGAAAATGATGGCTTTTTAAATTCTAACAAGGGCATTAATTTTCCAAATACGCGTATTAATATCGATGTGATTACGCAAAAGGATAAGCGAGATTTGCTTTGGGGTATTGAAAATGGTGTTGATTTTCTTGCCATTTCTTTCGTGCAAAACGCTCACGATATTGATGAGGTGAGGGAAATTTTGGCACAAAATGGAGCGAAGATTGCTATTTTTGCTAAGATTGAGAAATTTGATGCGGTGGAAAATATTGATGAAATTATCGCTTCAAGTGATGGCATAATGGTAGCTCGTGGAGATTTGGGTATTGAAGTGCCTTATTATAAGGTTCCAAATATACAAAAAAGCATTATTCAAAAGGCAAACAATGCTTCAAAGCCTGTTATTACAGCGACACAAATGCTTTTTTCTCTTGCCAAGGCTAAAACTGCGACAAGAGCCGAAATTTCAGATGTGGCAAATGCTGTATTAGATGGAACGGATGCGGTAATGTTAAGCGAAGAAAGTGCCGTAGGGATAGACCCTGCTAATGCCGTTGATGTGATGTGTAAGACCATAGTGGAAGTGGAGAAAAATTATCCTTACAATAAATTTAATCGTTTTGATTATTTAGATGATACGGATAAAATTATGCAATCAAGCACTCATTTAGCGGCAGATTTAAATGCGGATGCTATTTTCGCTCTCACAAGTAGCGGTAAATCCGCCATTAAAATCGCTCGCTATCGTCCTGATATAGAGATTATAGCCATAGCACATAGTGAAAAAACGCTTAATTTTCTTAGTATAGTTTGGGGAGTTAATCCTGCTATTTTAGTTAATAAAAGTGATGAATTAACAAAATTACTCAAAGATGCTGTAAAATCTAGCGTAGAAAGAGGCTTTATGAGCGAAGATAAATGCTATATTTTAAGCGCTGGTTTTCCAACGGGTGTGGAGGGAACGAGTAATCTTATACGTATTTTAAAGAAAGAGCAAATCGCCTATTATCTTAGATGAAAAGGGTTATTCAAAGATAATCACCCCATTTTCTTCGTTATTTGTTGGAGTTTCTTGCATTTGGCTTTCTTTCTTATGCCTTTGCTGAGTAGGATTTTCTTCGCTAAAGCCTTCATTTATAAATTCATTATATTCTTTAGTATTTTGCGGCTCACTTTTGCCCAAATCTAGAGCTTTTGGAAGATTTGCGTGAAGAGAATTTAGAGTGTTTTTGTAAAAAGCTAAATAGGCTTTGTCTATTTCAAAAGCTGGGCGCTCTAAGCCTTTGTTAAGTTGGGTTGGGACATTACTAAGTGTCGTTTTAAATATACCCACACCATCACTACTTTTAATAGGATAGGTTAAATCGATGAAAGAATCAAGTTTAGTATCGCTTGAGATTTTAGTTTTATTTTGTGGATTATAAGCATCGACAAATTCGATTTTCCCTTCAAATTTTAAACCAAGTTTTGAGTCTATAGAATCTCCACTAAGCCATTCGTTTGTTTTTTGAATTTCTTTTTCATCGATGAAAATTTTAATTATACCTTTAAGTTTGTAATCGGGATTTGTATTATCTAATTCATAGCCTTTAAGTTTTGCGATTGTTTTGATTTGCTCTTCTAAATTTTGTTTTAAAAGCTCATTTTCTTTATCGATGCGAATTTTAAGCACAGAATTTTCAAAATTATCCGAATAATTATTATTTTGCTCTAAAGCTAAAGGCTCTAAAGCGATTTTAATGCCAGAATTTATAGCTTGAATTTGAGTGGGAGTTTGGGGCTTGAAATTGGGCATAGAAACATGGACGAAATTTGAGCTTGTATTTGAGCAAGCTGCAAAGAATAAGGCTGCGCTAAGTAAAAAAGCTTTTTTCATTATTTAACCTTTTATTTTTTTAAATGCAATTATAACAAGTTAAAGTTTTTTTGCTATATTTTCCTTAAAAAATTTGGATTTAAAATGAAATTTTGGCAAAATATTTATGCAAATTTTGATGTTGTAGCCTTTGAGTTTTTTGGTTTTAAGGTGCATTGGTATGGCATTATGTATGTAATAGCCTTACTTTTAGCCTTATATTTGGCGAAATTTTTTGTTAAGAAATTCAATTTAGATATAGATAATAAACATTTGGATAATTATTTTATTTGGGTTGAACTTGGCGTAATTTTGGGTGCTAGACTTGGCTATATTTTGATTTATGATTTCCATACTCTTTATTATCTTACGCATCCTTGGCAAATTTTTAATCCCTTTGATATAAATGGCGAATTTGTAGGTATTCGTGGTATGAGCTATCATGGTGCTATTGTGGGATTTTTGTTAGCAACCTTTCTTTTTTGTAAGAAATATAAACAAAGACTTTGGCTTTATCTTGATGTTGTAGCTTTGAGTGTTCCTTTGGCTTATGTTTTTGGTCGCGTAGGAAATTTCCTCAATCAAGAGCTTTTTGGACGCGTTAGTGATGTAGTTTGGGGAATTTATGTTGATGGCTTATTAAGACACCCTTCTCAGCTTTACGAAGCATTTTTGGAAGGCATTGTTGTTTTTATTGTTGTTTATTTGTTTAAATTGAGACAAAAATTTGAGGGAGAGCTTATTATTATTTATGCTGGAGCTTATTCTTTGGCGCGTTTTGTGTGCGAGTTTTATAGAGAGCCTGATTTTGGGATCGGCTTCGTTGTTTTTGGACTAAGTATGGGACAAATTTTAAGCTTAATAATGTTTGTGGCTGCTTTGCTTTTTTATCTTTTTTTTAAAAAAAATTTAATGTATCTTAAAGGCTAATAAAATTATAATTAATAGTTTTTAAATTTATTCTAAGGAGAAAAGATGAGTGATCTTATCGAAGGTTATTTGGGTAAGAGCATCGATGGCAAAAAAAGCAAAATGCCAGCCAGGCTTGATTTTATCCAAAGCGCCTCAGGGCTTTTTTTGGGACTTTTTATGTGGCTACATATGCTTTTTGTATCTACAATTTTGGTGAGTGAAGATTTTTTTAACTCTGTTGTCCATTTTCTAGAGTTAAAATTTGTTTATGATAACCCTATTATGAGTTACACCACCTCATTTCTCGCCGCCTGTGTTTTGATTATTTTCATCGTGCATGCAGCTCTTGCGATGAGAAAATTTCCTATTAATTTTCGTCAATATCAACTTTTAAGAACACATACAAAAAAAATGAAGCACGAAGATACGACACTTTGGTGGGTGCAAGCTTTCACAGGTTTTGTAATGTTTTTCTTAGGTTCAGCTCATCTTATCTTCATTATTACAAATGCCGATAAAATCAGTGGCGATATGTCAGGCGAAAGAGTGATTAATCACTTTATGTGGCTTTTTTATATTGTTTTACTTATTTGCGTGGAACTTCACGGAAGTATAGGACTTTATAGGCTTTGTGTTAAATGGGGTTGGTTTGAGGGTAAAAACGCTAAAGAAAGTCGCAAAAAGCTCAAAATGGCAAAATGGGTTATTAGCGTATTTTTCTTAGTTTTAGGTGTGCTATCTCTTGCCGCATTTGCAAAAATTGGATTTGAAAATTATCAAAATCAAGCAAACGCGATGATAAAAAACTACAATGGAGCAAATTATGAATATACAATATAGTGATGCTTTAGTAATAGGCGGCGGTCTAGCAGGACTTAGGGCAGCCATTGAAGTGGCAAAAAGTGGGCAAAGCGTAACACTTTTAAGTATTTGTCCCGTGAAGCGTTCTCACTCAGCAGCCGTGCAAGGTGGTATGCAAGCAAGTCTTGGAAATGGTGCTAAGGGTGAGGGAGATAATGAGGATTTGCACTTTGCAGATACCGTAAAAGGCTCAGACTGGGGATGCGATCAAGAGGTTGCAAGAATGTTTGCTCAAACTGCACCAAAAGCAGTTAGAGAGCTTGCGGCTTGGGGTGTGCCTTGGACTAGAGTTACGAAGGGTCCTAGAACGGTCGTTATCAACGCACAAAAAACCGTGATTGAAGAAAAAGAAGAGGCACACGGACTTATTAACGCAAGGGACTTTGGCGGCACGAAAAAATGGCGAACCTGTTATATCGCCGATGCGACAGGGCATTGTATGCTTTATGGTGTAGCAAATGAAGCGATTAAGCATCAAGTTAAAGTTATTGATAGAATGGAAGCAGTGCGTATCATGCACGATGGGAAAAAATGCTTGGGCGTCATCGCTAGGGACTTGACAAATGGGCAGCTCATCGCCTACATCGCACGCGGCACGATGATAGCAACGGGCGGCTATGGTAGAATTTACAAGCAAACGACCAATGCCGTTATCTGCGAGGGGACAGGCGCGGCGATTGCCCTTGAAACAGGACTTTGCAGACTTTCTAATATGGAAGCGGTGCAATTTCACCCGACCCCCATCGTGCCGAGTGGAATTTTACTGACTGAGGGCTGTCGTGGGGATGGCGGAATTTTGCGCGATGTGGATGGTTACCGCTTTATGCCTGATTATGAGCCAGAAAAAAAAGAACTTGCTAGCCGTGATGTGGTAAGTCGTAGAATGATGGAGCATATTCGCAAGGGTAAGGGTGTGAAAAGTCCTTATGGGGATCACTTGTGGCTTGATATTTCTATTTTAGGCAGGGCGCATGTGGAGAAAAATTTGCGCGATGTGCAAGATATTTGCAAAACTTTCAACGGCATAGACCCGGCCGATGAGGGGCCGAAGGGCTGGGCGCCCGTGCTTCCTATGCAGCACTACTCTATGGGTGGAATTCGCACTAAGCCAACAGGAGAAAGTCAGTGGCTTGAGGGGCTTTTTGCCTGCGGGGAGGCGGCTTGCTGGGATATGCACGGCTTTAACCGCTTGGGTGGAAATTCTTGCGCGGAGACCGTTGTGGCGGGGATGATAGTGGGGGATTATTTTGCGGATTATTGTAAAAATAATGGCGAAGTTGTAGATACTAATGTTGTAAAAGATTTTTTAAGTAAAGAATATCAATATCTTAAATCTTTAGTGGATAAAGAGGGGCAAAATGATGTTTTTGAAATTAAAAATAGAATGAAAGAGGTAATGTGGGATAAGGTTGCCATTTTTAGAACGGGCGAGGGCTTAAAAGAAGCCGTTAATGAGCTTGAAGAGCTTTATAAAAAATCTTTAAATGTTAAAGTGCATTGCAAAGAATTAAATGCTGCAAATCCTGAGCTTGAAGAAGCTTATAGAGTGCCTAGAATGCTTAAAATCGCCCTTTGCGTTGCTTACGGCGCGCTTTTGAGGACAGAAAGTCGCGGGGCGCATTACAGGGAAGATTATCCAAAAAGAGATGATTTAAACTGGATGAAAAGGACGCTTGCTTATTGGGTTGAGGGCGAGACTCTGCCAAAAATCGAGTATGATGAGCTTGACATTATGAAAATGGAAATGCCTCCAGCCTTTCGTGGATACGGCGCAAAGGGCAATATCATAGAAAACCCACTAAGCGAAAAGCGTCAAGCCGAGGTGGATGCCATACGGGAAAAAATGGAAAGTGAGGGCAAGGGGCGCTATGAAATTCAAAATGCTTTAATGCCTTATGAGCTTCAGGCAAAATACAAAGCACCCAATCAAAGAATAGGAGTTGATTATGAGTAGAAAATTAATTGTGAAAGCGTTTAAATACAACCCTTTAAGCAAAATTTCAAAGCCACATTTTGTAACCTATGAGCTTGAGGAAACTCCCTTTATGACTGTTTTTGTGTGCCTGACTCAGATTCGCGAGAAAATGGATGCGGATTTGAGTTTTGATTTTGTTTGTCGGGCGGGGATTTGCGGAAGCTGCGCGATGATGATCAATGGCGTTCCAAAGCTTGCCTGCAAGACCCTCACTAAGGACTATCCTGAGGGTGTGATTGAGCTCATGCCCATGCCAGCCTTTAGGCACATTAAGGATCTGAGTGTCAATACGGGCGAGTGGTTTGAGGCGATGTGTAAGAGGGTGGAAAGCTGGGTGCATAATGAAAAAGAAACCGACATTTCTAAGATTGAGGAGCGCATCGAGCCTGAAGTAGCTGATGAAACATTTGAGCTTGATAGATGTATAGAGTGTGGCATTTGTGTTGCTTCGTGTGCGACTAAATTAATGCGTCCTAATTTCATCGCGGCTACGGGCTTGCTTCGCACGGCGCGCTATTTGCAGGACCCACACGATCACAGAAGCGTAGAGGATTTTTACGAGCTTGTGGGTGATGATGATGGGGTTTTTGGCTGTATGTCTTTGCTTGCTTGTGAGGATAATTGCCCTAAGGATCTGCCGCTTCAAAGCAAGATCGCCTACATGAGAAGACAGCTTGTTGCGCAAAAATGTAAATAAATATTTCCCCCTTTTTAAAGGGGGATTTTAATGCAAAATATTCTTCAGCAACTTTGGCAAAATAAATTACAATTTTTAGATTTTAACTCGATTTTTGACCATTCAATCCAACTTGATCTTAGTGAATTTGCTATTATTTTAAGTGTTGATGAAACAAATTATGAAAGGTATTTTCTCTTAAAAGAATTTGCAAATATTATGAAAAAAATTGCTTTAAGAGTGGATATTTTTAGTATTCAATATGCACAAATTTGCACTTTAAATCTTTTGCAAAAAGGTTTTTTAAATCAAAAAGATTTGTTAAAAGCTTTGAGGATTTTAGAAAAGATAACTAACAATGATTTGATAATAAAATTTATAGAAAAGACTAAACTAGAAGAAAAAGATAAAAAAGCCCTTTTTGAAACTTCTTTTAATGAGTTAGATGCTATTAACTTCAAGCTTCAGTCCCTAGCTCTTAGTCAAACTAGTAAAGAAAATTTACAAGAAGCTTTAGAAAAATTTAAAAATTTAGAATTTAATGTCGCCGTTACAGGCGTGATGAACGCTGGTAAATCAAGCCTTTTAAATGCTTTACTCAAAGAAGAATTTTTGGGCGTTTCAAATATACCAGAGACGGCAAATTTAAGCGTTTTGCGATATGGGGAGTCTAAAAAGGCAAAAGTATATTTTTGGAGTGAAAAGGAATGGCAAAATATACTTTTAAATTCTAAATTTAGTGTTGAGCTTGAAAGTTTTGTCAATGGGCTTTCGAAAAAATATCATATCGATGAGTATATACAAAAAGATGGTTTGATAAAGGAAATTTCACAAGAAGAGCTTAAGGAATTTAGTAGCGCGAAAAATCAAATTTCAGCTTTTATTAAAAAGATTGAGCTTGAGGCAAATTTAGAATTTTTGCAAAATAATATTTCCATAGTTGATACTCCGGGGCTTGATGATGTAATTATTCAAAGAGAATTATTGACGAAAACTTATTTAAAACAAAGTGATTTTTTAATTCACTTAATGAATGCTTCTCAAAGCTTGACACAAAAGGATATGGAATTTTTAGTTTCTTGTTTATTAAATTCGCGTCTTGGTAAATTTTTGGTCGTTTTGACTAAGGTGGATTTATTGAGTGAGGAGGATTTAAAAGAGGTTATTGCTTATACGAAAAATTCGTTAAAAGAGAGACTTAAGGGAGAGGAAATGTTGATTGAAAAAATTGATTTTCTCTGTGTGAGTGCAAAAAAAGCAAATGACTTTTATAAAAATTTGGTAGGCAAAGAGGAATTTGGGCAAAGCGGAATGGAGGAATTTGAAAGATATTTATTAAATGCGCTCTATTCTGGAGAGAAAAGTAAAACGGCTTTAAATGCCTATAAAAAAGAGCTTGGTTTAGAGCTTGTGCAAATCTTAAGCGAGTATGAAATGCAAAATAAGCTTTTTAAAGAAAGCTCACATACCGCTCAAGATGAAAATATGCAATTTTTAGCGGAATTTAAAAAACAAGAAAGAGAACTTTTAAATGCCAAAGATGATATTAAAAATTCCATTTCAAAGCTTAGAAATTCTCAAAATGATATTAATCAACTTGTCCTGCTTTTAGCCAAAAAGCTTAAGGAACGCTTAATTGATGAATTAAAATATCTTAATAATAATGCTAAAAAACTTGATTTAAATCGCGTTTTAAATATGGTTGATATTACGACAAGAGATGGGATTAATGACATTTTAAGGGAGGTAAAATTTGAAAATTTGAAGAAAATTGATGATATTAAGAAAAATTTAAGCTTAAAATATGATTTCTTGCAAGCAGAATTTGATAGTGGTTTTGAAGACTTTAAAGAGGGTATTTCAAGGGCGATAGAGGATATTTTTGCGACAGATCAATTTGCGTTTTTAAAGCTAGAACTTGGTCAAATGATACAAGAAAAAAGCGATATTTTTACTATGGAAAAAAAATTAGACAAGCTTATAATGGAAGCTTTTATGGGGTTTGAGCTTGATAAGATTTTGGAAAATTTAGATATAAATGGAAACTTTTTAAATTTTCTAAATGAAAAATTAGCGTATTTTGAAAAAAATGTGAAAGAAAAATTAAGAAATCTCACAAATTTACTTCAAAATTTAGAAAAAGAACATTTTGATTTTACGCAAAATTATGAAGCAAATTTAGAAAAAATTGCCGAGCTAAAAGAACTTCAAAAGGATCTTTTAAATGCAAATTGAGTTTTTAAAACAATTTATTGAAGCCTATGAAAACGCTTATAAAAAAGAATTTGATGAGAGTTTTGAAGGAAAGATAAAAAAGCTTTGTAAAGATTTTGATGAACCTTTTATGCATCTTAGTTTAGGCTTAAAAGAGCGTTTAAAAAGCCTCATTTTTTCTTTGGAGAAAAATATACAAATAGCCATTATAGGTCAATTTTCTAGTGGAAAATCAAGTCTTTTAAATTTGATTTTGGGGCGTGAATATTTGCCGACTGGTGTTGTGCCTGTTACCTTTAAACCCACTTTTTTACATTATGGAAAAGATTATATTTTGCGTGTAGAATTTGAAGATGGAAGCGATGTTATCGCAGAGCTTAGTGAGCTTGAATTTTATACAGATCAAAGAAAAAGCTTAAAAGAAGCCAAAAGCATACATATTTATGCACCTGTGCCACTTTTAAAGCATTTAAGTCTTGTGGATACTCCCGGACTTAATGCAAATGAAAGCGATACGCTAACGACTTTTAGGGAGCTTGAGAATATTCACTGTGTAATTTGGTTAAGTCTAATTGATAATGCGGGCAAAAAAAGCGAAGAGGATGCTATTAAAGCAAATTTAAAACTTCTTGGTAAAAATAGCTTGTGCGTCTTAAATCAAAAGGATAAATTAAATCAGGTAGAACTTGAAAGGGTCCTTGAGTATGCAGAAAGTGTTTTTGGAAAATATTTTAAGCAAATTATCGCCATTTCTTGTAAGGAAGCTAAAGAAAAAGATAAATATGATAAATCTAACTTTAATACTTTATTAAAATATCTAGAAAACATTGACGCAAAAAATTTAAAGCGTGAATTTAGCAAGAGAAAATTGCTTGAATTTTGCCAAATCACTAAGGAAGAAAATATTCTTTTTGATACTATTTTTAATGAACTTGAGCTTAAATTTGAAGCCTATGAGAATTATTTAAGAGCTTATTTTGCCGATTTAAGAGAGAAAATTAAACTTTTAAATCACCAAATTTTAGAACAACTTAAAAGTATTGCTGAGCGTTTGAGTATAGAAATTTTTAGTTTTGTTAGAGAAAAGGAGGCTTTTTTTTATAAGGAAACTCAAGGTTTTTTTAAGAAAAATTTATATCATAAATACAGCTACAAAACTCCTTTTATTTCCAGCGATGATGCCTTTTTGGCGATGTTTTACCATTCTGATGTGATGAATAGGGAATTTAAGCGTATTAAAAAGGAATTTGAAATTTCTTTTGAAGATTTAAAATGGCATTTAAAAGAGAGTTTTGAAACTTTAAAAAAAGAAATTTTGCTTTTTAAGGCACGAATTTCTAATATTCAAAAAGATGATTTTTTGCAAAGTGAGAAAAATTTTGCCGACCTTAGAGCCTTTGCTAGTGCGAGTGAGGAGCATTTTTTGAGGGATTTTGAAAACGCCTTACTTAAAAGCACCTTAGAGCTTGAGCTTTTTTTTGAAAAACTCAAAAGCAAGACTCTTAGCAATTACGAAAACGCCGCCAAACTCAGCCTAGCCTTTTTTGAGCGCAAAATGAACGAAAGTCGCACATTTTACGAGCTTGACAGCTCACAATTTTCTTTATATTATCCTAAAAAAAGCGAAATTTACGAAAGAGTTTTAAATGAGCTTAATGTGTATGAATTTGAAAATTTATTGATTGCAAAGCCTGTTATTTTAAAGGTTATTAGTATATTTTTTGAGCAGAATTTAGATCTAATTACGCAAAAAAGAGCATTGATTTTAACTAAAAAAGAGGAAAACAATAAGCGTTTAAATTATATTCTAGCTTTAGAGGAAAGGATTAAGGCTTTATGAAAAGATTCATTTTGTTACTATTTTTAGGACTTAGTGGGCTTTTAGCACAAGACATAGAAAAGGCTTTAAAGCTTTATGAGGCTAATAAATTTGCCAAAGCTTATAAGCTTTTTGAAGATTTGTGTGAAAAAGATAATCCAAGAGCTTGCTTTTCTTTAGGCTATATGAATGAAAAAGCACAAGGTGTTTCAAAAGACTTGAAAAAAGCCCATCGATTTTATGATAAGGCTTGCAAATTCGGCTATTCTAAGGGGTGTTCAAATTTGGCTTTAAGTTTGGAGGAAAATGGCTATAAAAATGAGGCGATTTTAGCCTATAATAGAGCTTGCAAATTGGGAGATGCGAGAAGTTGCAACAATATAGCTTTATTTTATGAAGAAGAAAAAGATAGTGAATTGAGTCTTTATTTTTATAAAAAATCTTGCGAGTTAAAGGACGCTAATGCCTGTTATAAGCTTGGTTTGCTTTATGAGAAGGGTGAAAAAGTTAGGCAAAATTTAAACACCGCTTTACATTTTTATTCTCAATCTTGCACTTTTGGATTAGGAGAAAGCTGTTATATTTTAGGGCGTTATAATCAGCTTGAAAAAAAGGATATGAAAAGGGCAAAACGCTATTTTGGCATAGCTTGTGATAAAAAACATAAAGAAGCTTGTGTGGCATATAGAGAGTTAAATGATAGGGGGATTGATATTTATTAATCTTCCCACTTTCATCTTCCCTTAAGCTTCTTTATGTATAATTTCGACTTTCACTTTCTAAAAAAGTCTAAATACAACATTTTAACTCCTTTAGAAAGCCGTTCTTTAACTTATTATTGTTAAGAGTCACA